>CANRQR010000009.1 GCA_947641735.1 uncultured Lactobacillus sp. | reverse complement strand
GCTGGGTTGGTGAAGGTTTAGGTAAAGGCTGGGGACTAACCTGTTTACTTATCCTGTGGTTCCAATTAATTTTGAACTTTGGGATGGGGATGCCAAGCTTTACAGCAACCATCATGTTTTATACACCAAACTATGATGCGGCTGTAAAATTCGCTCAAGCACCACAACACGAATTGCTGATCATGACAGGTTGGGTCATTTTCTATTGGATCCTTACTTATTTAGCTACTAAAGGTGTTAAGGCCTTTTCTAACATCGCTAAATACGGTGTTATTATCGGAAGTCTTATTCCTTTAGCCGTTATGATTATTTTAGCTATTGTTTGGGTAGCTCAGGGGCATCAACCTGTTATTCCAATGACACCGAAGGGATTAATTCCTAAGTGGAATGGAATGAGTACATTAGCATTAGCTGCCGGAGTATTCTTCTCATACACCGGTATTGACACTAACGCCGCTCACATTAAGCAATTGAAGCATCCTGAAAAAGATTTCACTAAAGCAATGTTTATCTCAATTATTCTTGCTTTCTTAATCTTTGTTGTTGGTACTGTAATCATTGCAATGATTATTCCTGAAAAACAAATTAATGTTTTATACACTCTCTACTCTGTATTCAGGGTTTTAGGATCAACAATTGGTATGCCTTGGTTGTACATGGTTCTTGTTTGGGCCTTACTATTCAATACTATTGCGATGGTTGTAACTAATATGGCAGGTCCTTCATTTATGTTAGGCCAAGTTGGAGGAAGTGGATTTTTACCACACTGGTTCCAACAAAACAATAAACATAACATGCCTGCACATTTAATGTATACGCAAATCGCTGGAATGACGATTGTTGCCTATCTAGTTAAATTAATTCCAAATGTTGAAGGATTTGTTATTCTAGTTACTCAAACAATCACTGTTCTGTACATGTTTTATTACATTTTAATGTTTACAGCTTTCTTGCGTTTACGTTATGACCAACCTAACCGTCCTCGTTCATTTAAAGTTCCCGGTGGTAGTTTTGGTGCTTGGCTTGTCGCAGGAGTAGGTATAATTTCATCCGTTTTCGGGATTGTTCTTGCTATCTATCCTCCAGCACAAGTTAAATCAGAAGTTGGTTCATCAACAGTTTATATTTCTGTTATTTTAGCTTTAGTTGCTGTCGTTTTAATTGTTTGTTTTGTCTTATATCAACTTTCTAAGAAACACCCAGAGTGGGTAAATCCGAACAATAAATTTGCTCCGTTTACTTGGGAAATTGAAGGACTTAAGAAACCTGGAAAGGCTTTATCAAACGTTCCAACAACTGTTATGTCTAAAGATCAAAATCCAATGGGTATGCCAATTAAGCGCCCATATAAGCCAAATGAACAAGTTTCTGATGACGTTGTTAAAGCAGATGAAAACAATGAGATTTCAACTGATAAAAGTTAAATAAATTATCGATTTAAAGAAAAGAGATTAATTATGGTACAAATTGATAATGAAGATTTAAAACAAGTTAGATCAGAATTTTTAGATACACCAAAGTATCGTAATACACAAAATGCCGTAATGAAAAACGGTATTAAGAAATCAATCACAAATCAAAGTGTAGTTAATAGTGCACCATTTGTATTTTCAATTGATGTTGATTCAAATCATGTTCTAAATCAAAAACAATCCGGTCGTTGCTGGGATTTCTCTGGTTTAAACTTTATTCGCTATCACATTGAAAAAGATCATCATATAAAAAATATGGACTTATCAGGAAGCTATGTTTACTTCTATGATAAGTTAGAAAAAGCTAATTATTTCTACCAAAACATTATTAACACAGCTGATCGTCCATTATCAGACCGTCTAGTTAACTGGTTACTTACTACTCCTCAACAAGATGGTGGTGACTGGCAACTATTAGTAGACTTAATTGAAAAATACGGTATTGTTCCAATGGAAGCCTACCCAGAAACTGCTGCTAGTGCTAACTCACAAGAATTAAACCGTATGTTTAACAGAAAGTTACAAAAAGACGCTATGAAGTTACGTGATTTAGCTAATAGCGACGCATCTGATGAAAAGATGAAGAGTGTTCTTCACCACTTAAATGCAGAAAACTACCGTGTATTAGCTATTTCATTAGGTACTCCTCCAGACAAATTCACCTACGAATATCGTGATGAAAACAATGAATATCATACTACTGGTCAAGTTACACCAATAGAATTCTTCAAGAAGTTTGTTAACATCAACTTTGATGATTATGTTGAACTAATGAACTTACCAGGTGAAAATTATCCATATAATACTCCATTTGGCGTTGAAATCTCTGGCAATATGGTTGGTGGTCAACCAAGTCGTTACTTCAACGTTTCAATGAAAGATATGGAAAAGACTGCTCTTGAACAATTAAAGGATGACGAACCTGTATGGTTTGGTTGTGACGTCCTACAAGAATGGGCTCCAGATGCTGGTTTACTTGATGTTAATGTTTACGACTGGGATCGTTCATTTGGTATTAAGTTAGGTACTGATAAGACTAAGAGATTTGAATATCGTGAAAGTTTGCCAACTCATGCAATGCTTATTTCTGGTGTTGACATGCGTGATGACAAGCCAATAAGATGGAAGATTCAAAACTCTTGGGGCACTAAGCCAGGTCACAAAGGTTACTTTATTATGGGCAACGATTGGATGGAACAATATACCTACGAAACTGTTGTCAACAAGAAGTACTTAACTGATGAACAACTTGCTGCATATGAAAAAGAACCTGTAATGCTTCCATACTGGAACGCAATGAACCCAATTTAAAGAATACTATTTCTTTAGTCTTTAGAAAGGACGATTATATATGGCATGTACCACTGTTATAGTTGGTAAAAAAGCCAATATTGCCGGTTCTACGATCATTGCTCGTAATTGCGATGCCGAGGTTTGTAATGTACCAGTAAAGTTTGTAGTTGTTCCTGCCAAATCAGAAAAACAAACTTTCCATTCATATGTTACAGGCTTAGATATTCCTCTCCCTGAAAATGCACTTCGCTATCAAATGGCACCTTTTGTTGATTACAAAATTCATGGTCAATTTGGTGAGTGTGGCATTAATAGTGAAAATGTAGCCATGAGTTCAACAGAAAGCCTATATGGTAATCCACAAGTTTTAGGATTAGACCCACTTGTAAGTAATGGAATTGGTGAAGATGCGCTTTTAAGTATTGTATTACCTTTCATTCATTCTGCGCGGGACGGTGTCCAATATCTTGGTAAACTAATTGAAAAATATGGTTCACACGAAGGAAATGGAATTGCCTTTAGTGACAAAGATGAAGTTTGGTACATGGAAATTCCAACCGGTCACTATTGGGTTGCTGAAAAACTTGATGATGACAAAGCGGCTGTAATTGCTAATCAAGTTTCACTTCAAGATATTGACTTTGATGATAGTAGTCGTTTTATGTGGGCTCCTGGCATTAGAGAGTTCGTAGACAGTAATAACCTTAACCCTGATCCTAATGAATTTAATTTTCGCCATATTTTTGGTACGTCTAATGCACGTGATCGTTGCTACAACACTCCACGCGTTTGGTTTGGTCAACGCTACTTGGGTCATATTGCTTTCTCACCTACTAGCAACAATTTAGACTTTAGTTTTAAACCAGATCGTAAATTAAAGCGTGAAGATGTCGGCTATGTTCTTAGTTCTCATTACAATGAAACTATTTATGATCCTCTAGCAGATGACACGCCAAAAGATGACAGAACTAAATTCCGTCCAATTTCTATGGCAAGATGTGCAGAATCGCATATTCTAGAAATTCGAAATAAAGTACCAGCTGGAATTGCTGGAATTGCTTGGTTTAATTTTGCTCCAACGGCCTTTAATCCATATGTGCCATTTTATGCTAATGCAAATGGTACGGCTCCTCAGTACGAGAATACAACTGATGCATATAGTCCTGAAGAAGCTTATTGGTTATCAAGGACTGTAGCTGCTTTAATTCAACCAAGCTATAATGAAATGAAATCTCTATTAAGTGGCTTAGATGGTTTCTTGCCTACTGCTGATCAACTTACTCATCATTTAGTCCATGTAACTGATGAGAAAGCTGAAAAGTTAAGTGGACAAAAGCTAACTCAATATCTAACTAAGGCTAATGCAGCTAATGCACAAAAGGTTCTTGACCTTACACATAAAACTGTAGGAGATTTAGTGAAACGTGAATTAACTTTATCTCGTTTAAGTTTTTCAATTAATACTGATCGTTTACAAAATTAATTTAATAAAAGCTAGGTGACTCTCACCTAGCTTTTTCTTTAACGTATGTTATTTAGGAGATGTTAACAATGATGGAAGATGCAAAGGAAAAGGATAAAAAGTCTGTCAAACAGATTTATATTTCCATCCTTGCTCTCACCCTAATGAACGTTACCATTATTGCCGGTATTGGTAATGACGTTCAGCAAGCCTTCTATGGTTTAGCTTCCGTTACCTATTTCGCTATTGGTGCTATTTGTTTCTTCATTCCTACAGCTTTAGTAGCTGCCGAACTAGCATCTGGCTGGAGTAATCGTGGTGGTATCTTTCGATGGGTTGGTGAAGGTTTAGGCAAAGGCTGGGCACTAACCTGTTTATTAATTCTATGGTTCCAAACAATGATTAACTTTGGGATGGGGATGCCTAGTTATGCTGCAACAATTATGTTCTATACACCAATGTATAATAAAGCGGTTCAATTCGCTCAACACCCACAACATGAAGTATTAATCATGACTGGATTCATTATTTTATATTGGGTACTAACTTTTGTTGCCACTAAGGGAGTTAAAGCATTCAGTAGTGTTGCTAAATATGGTGTTTTAATTGGTACCTTTATTCCCTTAGCTTTAATGGTTATTTTAACCATTGTTTGGTTGTGTCAAGGACACGCTCCTGCCATTCCAATGACACCAAAAGGATTAATTCCTAAGTGGAATGGAATGAGCACTTTAGCCTTAGCAGCCGGAGTATTCTTCTCATACACCGGTATTGATATGAATGCCGCTCACATCAAACAATTAAAACATCCTGAAAAGGATTTCACAACGGCAATGTTCTTCTCTATTATCTTAGTATTCTTAATCTTCGTTGTTGGTACTGTAATCATTGCAATGGTTGTTCCAGAAAAGCAGATTAATGTTATTTATACTTTGAACACAGTATTCAGAACACTTGGTGCCACAATTGGAATCCCATGGTTATATATGGTTCTTGTGTGGGCTGGATTATGTAATGTTTTAGCCAGTGTTATTACTAACATGGCTGGTCCCTCATTTATGCTAGGACAAGCTGGTGGTTCTGGATTTTTGCCAAAGTGGTTCCAGGAGAAGAACAAACATCAAATGCCTGCTCATCTAATGTACACTCAAATTGCAGGGATGACGATAATTGCCTACTTGGTTAAATTACTTCCAAATGTTGAAGGTTTCGTCATTATGTTAACTCAGACCATCACAGTTCTTTACATGTTCTACTACATCTTAATGTTCATCACATTTTTAAGATTAAGATACGATCAACCTAACCGTCCTCGCCCATTTAAAGTTCCAGGTGGCAAAGTTGGGGCATGGATTGTTGCTGGTCTTGGTTTAATCTCTAGTGTATTCGGTATTGTATTAGCCATCTATCCACCAGCACAAGTTAAAGCCGAAGTTGGCTCCCCTGTTACTTATGTTGTAACTATTTGTATTTTGGTAGCACTTATTTTAGCTATTTGCTTTATTATGTA
Organism: uncultured Lactobacillus sp.; assembly: GCA_947641735.1. GTDB lineage: Bacteria > Bacillota > Bacilli > Lactobacillales > Lactobacillaceae > Lactobacillus. The sequence goes on along the minus strand of CANRQR010000009.1, from coordinate 43,302 downwards.
TCAACTATCAAAGAAGCACCCCGAATGGGTTGATCCACACAACAAATTTGCTCCATTTACTTGGGAAATTGAAGGACTTAAGAAACCTGGAAAGGCTTTATCAAACGTTCCAACAACTGTTATGTCTAAAGATCAAAATCCAATGGGTATGCCAATTAAGCGCCACTATGGTCCAGACGAGCAAGCTGCAGCTAAATTAGTCAAAGAAGCTAATGAGAATAAACTTACCCCTACTGACAATTAATTTTTATTAGAAAAGAGATAATATTATGTCAGAAATTAATCCTACTGATTTAAAAACTATTAGATCAGATTTTCTTGATAATCAAAGATACCGTGTTACTCAAAATGCAGTTATGAAAAATGGTATTAAAAATTCCATTACTAATCAACGTGCTATTGATAATAGCAGTTTTGCATTCTCAGTTGATGTTGACTCTAACAAAGTAATGAATCAAAAGCATTCCGGCCGTTGCTGGATGTTTAGTGGTTTAAACTTTGTTCGTTTCTTAATTGAAAAGCACCATAATTTAAAAGATATGGAGCTCTCTCCTGATTATCTATTCTTCTATGATAAGTTAGAACGTGGTAATTACTTCTATAACAACATTGTAAAAACTGCTACTAAACCTCTTTCTGATCGTGAAGTCATGTTTTTACTTGCTACGCCACAAGAAGATGGTGGTGATTGGAATTTCTTAATTAATTTAATTGAAAAATATGGACTTGTTCCTAATGACTTAATGCCTGAAACCACACCAGCCTGGAATACAACTGAGCTTAATCAGATGTACAACAGAAAACTGGATAAAGATGCAATGAAGTTGCGCGACCTTGTTAACAATGAAGCTTCCGACACTAAAATTAAAAGCGTAATCCGTCAAATGAATCAAGAAAACTATCGGATCTTAAGCATTTGTTTTGGTACTCCTCCAGAGCACTTCACTTATGAATATCGTGATAAAAATAATAACTACCACACAACTGGTAGAATTACACCACTTGAATTTTATAAGAAGTTTTCTGATATTAACTTAAATGATTACATTGAACTTATGAATTTACCTGGTGGTGGCTACAAGTTTAATCAAACTTATACAATTGACCTATGTAATAACGTTATTGGCGGAAAAGATAGTCATTACTTAAATGTTCCAATGCATGATATGAGACGGATGACTATTAATCAACTAAAAGATGGCGATCCAGTTTGGTTTGCCTGCGATGTTTTACAAGAATGGAATAACCCAGCTGGTTTACTTTCACTAGGTGTTTATGACTGGAAACGTTCATTTGGAATTACTTTAGGTAAAGATAAAGCCAATAGAGTTCAATATCGTGAAAGCATGCCAACTCATGCAATGCTAATTTGTGGGGTTGATTTACAAGACGATGAGCCAACTAAGTGGAAAGTTCAAAACTCATGGGGCAATAAACCAGGACACAAGGGATACTTCATTATGGATAATCCTTGGATGGACCAATACACTTATAATACTGTAGTAAATAAGAAGTATTTATCAGTTACGGAATTAAAGTCCTATCAAGAAACTACCCCTATTACTCTTCCTTATTGGACAGCCATGTTATCTGATTAGTTTCTAATTAATTAAAATGAAGGTGAATGCTATGGTATTAACAGATGCGCAAAACAAAATCGTTGCAAAAGCTACTAAAAAAGATGTTAATGGTTGGCATTATTTAACAGTTCAAGGTGACCCTTATGAAATTGGTTTTCAACATGGATACCTTCTAACTGATGAATTTAGAGATGCAATTCGGGTTTATACACATATGACTCTTGAATTATATGGAATGGATTATTCCTTCTTTGTAGAACAAGCTGTCAAAATGCATAAAGATAAAATTCCTGAAGAATATTTAGAAGAAATGCAAGGAATGGCGGATGGCTTCACTGCCAATGGCTTTGAAACCAGTGTTGATGACATTATTGGCTGGAATGATTGGATGGAACTAACAGGCTATTGGTGGCCGCAAGTTGCAGCTAACTATTCCAATAATCCACCACAAGGTCCACGTGGTTCTCACTGCTCTGGATTCGTTGCAACAGGATCAGCTACTAAAGATGGTAAACCAGTAATTGCTCATGAAAGTTTTGATGATTTCTGGAGCGGTCAGTACTTTAACATCTGTGAAGAGATTCATCCAACTAATGGCCATGCATTTAAGATGCAAACTGTTCCAGGCTATCTTGATTCAATGACCGACTTCTATGTAACAGATGCTGGCCTTGGAATTACCGAAACCACTATTGCTGGATTCGTTGGTTACGACGTAAATGGAATTCCAGAATTTATTAGAGCTCGTAAAGCTACTCAATATGCGAATAATATCGATCAATGGGTAAAATTAGTCAATGAAGGCAATAATGGCGGTTACGCAAATATTTGGCTTCTTTGCAATATCAATACTGGTGAGATCGCTCGTTATGAACAAGGTTTAAAGCATCAGGAATTACTCGAATCAACTGACGGTTTCTATTATGGCTGTAATGCTTGTCACAACCCACGTATTCGTAACCTTGAGTGTGTTGACAATGGCTATAACGACACTCGCCAACAAACTGGTGCTCGTAGAGCACGCTTTGAAGAATTATTACCTGAAGTATCTGGTACGATTGATGATGGAGTTGCCAAGAAGATCTTAGCGGACAAGTACGATCCATACTTAGGATATCAATGTGCTTCTTCACGTAATATTTGTGCTCATTATGACGTTGACCCACAATACTATGCTGACGATCCACATGGCGTCTGGAATGTACCTTTCTTCCCAGGTGGTTCATGTGATGGTAAATGTGCAGATGCTACTGATATTCAAAACCTGAATATGTGGGGTATCTTCGGCCGAGCTGATGGTGAACCATTTGATGCAAAAGACTTTATGAAGCAACATCCTGAATGGAATTGGCAAAAAGGTTATCTCTATGATAGACCAAGTCAGCCATGGACACTATTTGACTAGATAAGTTCAACTAACTTAATCAAAAATAAAATTATAAAAACTACTCATAGAAATAGGGTTAAGCATCATGCTTAACCCTATTTTGTTATTTATCTGTCCACTATTTGTTTAAGTTTTTCAAAAACAAATTGCATTACACCAACCCAAGTTAAGGCAATAGCAACGGAGCCACAAACATCTGATGGGTAGTGAGCATAGACGTATACTCTAGAAATCATTACAATGACTAACCAAACAATCAACAGAAAATCAATCCAAAAACGTTTAGTTCTATCTTTCAAAACTACTGGCAAAAGTACCATAATGATCCAAATAACAATCATTCCCATACCTAAGGTATGACCACTAGGAAAACTAAATCCATCATCAACTGCTAAGTGTTGTACGGGACGAGCTCTTTGAATCAAATGCTTAATTACCCAACCAACTGCATCCCCTGTAATCATCGTTAAAACTAAGTTAGTCGCAAGAGGACGTTGCTTTCTAAACCATAAGATTACTGCAATTAATACCATCCAGATCAAGTCAACTTTGGTATCTGCTAAAAATGTAATCTTTAGCATCAATCCCTTTAAATTAGGGACAATATGAACTAATCCTTCAAAGAAATTATCAAAGGCACTAATCCAACCTAAGTGTAAAATAATCGAAATGGCGAGAATCAAACTAATGGGTAAGCCCCAATATATCGCTTTTGAATATCTTTTCATTTTTACTCCTGTTTTCAATAATGTTTTTTCTTATTTTACCACTATGAGCTTAAAAATCATTGGTCATAGTTGAAAATCATCATAAATTAATTAAAGAAAAACAGCTAGTGAGTACCAGGCACTAACTCCAATCATCGTCACTTAAGACGACTGTTGAGTTTAGCTAATCCTTGTGATTAGCTTTTTTTATTATTGCTATTAAAAAAGTAGGATATTCACTAACTATCTAGTAAATATCCTACTTTTTCTTTATCGTTAATTTAATCTTTAATAGTCAATGGTTTGAGTTGTGCTTCAATCTCGTCTAAACCAACCCCAGCTTGAATTAAAGACGCGGCTGTATATGCTCCTTCAATTAAAGCTGTGTCATATACTGGAACATGAGAAACTATCGTAATACCTAGACTCATAGTAAACCCTCCGTTTCAAGCAGAGCTTCAAATAAATATCCACTTGATTCAGAACCTGGATCAACATGCCCTTTTGAACGTTCGCCTAAATAACTTGCACGTCCCTTTTTGGCTACCATATCCTTGGTTGATTCAACGGCCCTTTCAATCTTATCTTTGGATAAAGTGCCGGCTTTTACTTCTGGTACCAATTCACTCCAAACATCGACCATCGTTTTATCTCCTGGCTTTGCACCGCCACGCTTTTGAATTCCAGCTAAAGCAGCTTTAAGAAGCTCTCCTAGATCATCTGTTGAGCTACTCTTTTTAGCCATTTCTAGAAAAGCCGTCCCATATAACGGACCAGAGGCTCCGCCGACGGTTGAAATTAAAGCCATCGCAATATTTTTGAAACCAGCTTGTAAATCGACAGGCTTTGTAGTTAATTTTTCTCTAACAGCCTTCATTCCCCGGCTCATATTAAATCCGTGATCTCCATCACCAATTGGTGTATCCAAATCACTTAAATATTGTTTATTTACCTCAATCTTATCAGCAAAATTATTCATCCAACTTGTTAACGTATCAACTGTTAATGTCATTTTTATTCCTTTCTACCAAGCAATAGTCTTAACTGGGAAGTTTAAGTAATCAAGCCACTTATCATCTTTAATCTCAAACAAAGTTAAAGAAATACCAGCCATATCAAGTGAAGTCATATAGTTTCCAACTTTCATAAAACTTGGCTTGATCTTAAATTCATCTAACTTATTTAAAACATCATTAGCAAAAATATATTGCTCCATCAAAGGAGTAGCACCCATCCCATTAACTAAGCAAGCATACTTTTTACTGCCCTCAAGATGCATTTCATCGTTTAATTTACCAACAAGTTCTTCAACTAATTCCTTTGAAGGCTTAATCTTCTCACGGCGGTATCCTGGTTCACTGTGAATACCCACTCCATATTCGATTTCATCTTCCTTTAAAACAAATCCAGGCTTACCAACTTCCGGATTAGTAGCTGCAGAAAGTGCTACAGCAATTGTCTTAATATTTGGCAAAACTTTTTTAGCTAATTCTTCAATTTTATCTAAACTAGCACCTTGTTGGGCTGCTGCACCTAGAATCTTATGCATAAAAAGAGTTCCCGCAACTCCGCGACGTCCCTGAGTGTATAAACTATTTTCAACTGCAATATCATCATCAACTACAATTGATCTAACAGGAATATCATCCATATCGGCTAAATCCTTAGCCATATCAAAATTCATGATGTCACCAGAGTAATTTTTTACCACCATGAAGACACCTTGACCTTGATTAGCAGCCTTAATTGCTGCATAAATTTGATCAGGTGTTGGTGAAGTAAAGACTTGACCACAGATAGCAGCACTTAGCATCCCTTCACCTACGTATCCAGCATGTGTTGGTTCATGACCTGAACCGCCGCCACTGATAATACCAACTTTTCCTTTCATTGATTCTTTATCAGACCGAACAACAGCTTCAGTATCTGGAATTTTTTCAATAAATTGAGGATATGAACGAGTCATTCCGGAAACCATTTCTGCAACAACATTGTGTGGATCATTAATAATCTTCTTCATTGTTTTTATCTCTTTTCTTTTTGAAACCACTTTCACAATATTATTATAACGTAATAGTGCTGATAAGTTTAATTTATTATTTTGAAAGAAAAAGCAAAACTATTTTTCATAGATCTGCTAAAATTACTATTTAAATTAATTCATATATTGAAAAAAGCTAAGCACCCACTATAAAAAATAGTGAAAATACTTAGCTTTTTTATACAAAATTTTTACCTAATCAAATATATCTAATTCTAATCCATCAACAATATCTCTTAACAAGTCTAAGCCCGCGATACTGTTACCATCTTTATCTAAGGCTGGACTAAAGATCCCAATTCCATATTTATGAGGTGCAGCTGACATCAGACCACCACCAACACCACTTTTTGTTGGCACACCAATTAGTCGTGAATACGTTCCTGATTGATTATATAGGCCAGTCGTCATCATCAATGACTTGATACAACGAGCTTCTTCATCAGAAATAATACGTTTGTTATCCCATGGTTTTACACCACCATTAGCTAAAACAGCACCTAAATTTGCTAAAGAACGCGCAGTAACCATCATTGAACATTGCTTAAAGTAAGTATCAAGACTAGTTACTACATCCCCGAGCATCATGTTTTTAGATTCCATATAATATGCTAAAGACCGATCTAGATTACCCGTTCTTCTTTCAGAATGATAAATTATTTGATCTAAATAAAGATCTGGGTCATTACAAATATCACGAGCAAAATCTAAGATTTCTTCAAATGCATCGTCACCAGTCTTACTTACTACCATCGAAGTTGTAGCAATTGCTCCAGCATTAATAAAAGGATTCAATGGATACTTAGCTCTTTCAATTTCCATATTTAGAATTGAATTGAAAGCAAAGCCTGTTTGACGAGACCCTACATGTTTAAATACTTCTTGTATGCCCATCTTTTTAATAGCAAGCATTAAGGTAATCACCTTAGAAATACTTTCAATTGCAAAACGTACTTCACTTTGGCCTGCTTCACCTATTTCATCATCCTCTAAATCATATAAGGCAACCCCAAGTTGCTTAGGATTAACTTCAGCTAAAGCTGGAATATAGCTAGCAACTTTTCCTTCTTTTTCTTTAGGTAAATTTTTCTTAACTAATTTCTCTAATTGAATCATAGCTATCTCTTTTCTATGAAAATACACTCTCACTTTAAGCATAGTCGATTCAATTGATTAGGTGAAATATTTAAGATTATAAAAAATATTATCTTAAAATAAATCTAAATCAATTAAGTGATACTCCTTCAATACCAAGCCTTTAAATTCAGCTTTTATAACAAATGGCATTAATGGCTGAATTTTTACAAATTTTTCATAAGTAAAACTAGAATCATAATAATTGATTATTGTTCCTATAGCTGTTCCATGACTCCCCACTATAATAGTCTTATTCAAGTTTTTCTCTAGGATATTTTCCAAAGCTTTAATATTTCGCTCTTGAACTTCCTTAAGAGATTCTCCATTGGTAAGCTGATATTCAAAATTTTCCCATTGTTTTTTACAGTAGTCATTAAAATTTGTAATCCATTCATTACCAATTTTACGCTCACGTAAATTTTCATCTATAAGACATGAAATCCGCTTATCTTTCACAATTGGATCAATGGTCTCAATTGCTCTCTTAAAAGGACTAGAATATGCTACATCAATTTTCTTTTGCTTAAAATATAAAACTAGCTTTTTTCTATCTTCTAATCCTTTTACACTTAGTGGACGCACGGCATCATTATGAATATCTATATTCGGTTGAGCATGTCTTACAAAGTATACAATCGTCATTTGAATTTATCCCCCAAATATTGTTCCCAATATCCCCAATAATAAGCTGAATCGGGATCTTCAGTTTGTTTCAAATACTCATCAAAATATGGAAGCGTATATTGTACTAGTCCATATCCGGCTGGGATTATCAATTTACGCTCAATAGCTCTTCTTCGATATTGTGCCACAAAAACTTTATCTTTTTCTAAAATCTTTACTGCATCTTGAAGTCGTCTATTTCCCATAACCGCCAGCAAATACTTGCGATCCCATTCAGATAGATCAATAAAAATCTTTTGATATGCATTGTCAAATAGTTGCAACTGAAATGGAATTGAAACTTTATCAAGATCTGCACTTTCGGGGATTTTTCCGTTTAGTTGATCAAACAATAAAAATCCCAATAATTGAAAGGCAAATGCATAACCACCTGTCATTTTCGCCATACGACTTGCTACACTCAAAGAGCAATTAAACACAGAACTATATGCCGCAATTATATCTGCATTTTTTAACGGTAATGTGTGAATTTTTTCTGATCTAAGCAAAAATGTCAATTTATTCTGAGTTTGAATATCTAAAATCAAATCTGGAAGTCCAGTCATTAAAACGAAGATCGGTAAATTATCTCCCTTTAATTCATTGAAGACTTGTGCAAATTCTCTTACCGCTTCGGTATTAGTAATTTCATCAATTGTAACAACCACGTATTTATTTTGTCTTTTTACTTTTTTTAGTATTTTTTCTAAAACAATATCATATTCTGTTTCAGAACTGTTCAAATCGATATTAATTTCTTTTACAGTAATTGAATTAACATTATTTAAAGCTTTTTGAAAAGAAGATTCAGTCTTGATAGCTAACTTTTTTGTTAAACTTGCGACTAGGTTATCTTTATTAATAAGATTAATCCGATAACAATTATCATCTTGATCCAATTTTTGAGCCACTGCGTTTAAAAAGACAGTCTTTCCTGAACCTCTAACGCCAGTAATAAAAAATGAACGGGCAAAATCACTAGTTTTAATTTTAGAAATTAAATCATTAATTCTAGTATCTGTATCAAGAAATATTTTAGGGACATCACCAAATGTCAGATTAAAAGGATTATTCATCTTAATGTCTCCTTTCATTTTTAAACTCTTTTAAACTTTTCCATCAAAAAAGCTAAGTACTTTCATTCAGTACTTAGCTTTTTACAAATGATTATTTTCTTAATCAATAGGAGAGATTTCTCGGATTTCAGCTAATTTCTTATACCAATATACGCTCTTCTTTGCGTAACACTTCTGCGTCTTAAAGTCGACATAGAATAGACCATAACACTTTGAATAACCATTCGTCCAAGAGAACATGTCTTGACGTGACCAGACAAAGTAACCATTTACTGGAATACCAGCTTCAATTGCCTTAGCAACTTCTTCCGTATGTTGTCTTAGATAATCAATTCTTGGAGTATCATCAATTATCTTATCTTCACTTTCAAACTTATCCTTATAACCCATGACATTTTCAGTAATATAGATCGAATGAACTAATGGATAATCATCATAGACACGCTTTAATTGGTCGTACATCCCTTGTGGATAAATAATCCAGTCCCAATCAGTTGCAGGCAAATCCTTAGGATGAATCTCTTCACCAACATCCTTCATACCGTTGACGTCCGTACCTTAGTTAGAACAATCAAATTTTACGCTTGACTTTTTTCCTATAACTTAGTTAAATAAAAAGAAACAAATGTGATGACCTTTAATATAGTCCCGTGAGGCTATCAAGGAAATCTGCGCGTAAACTATTTTTTATAGTTTTAAACAGAAACGACTATCTTAGAGGCAATTCTTCAGATAGTCGTTTTTTCTTTAGGTCATCCAATCGTCATTTTCAAGGAGGAAAAAATGAAAAAAATGCCTAAAGACACATTCCATAATGATGATGCGATCTTAGACGTTTACGAAAAGCCAGAACTTGGACATGGAATTTTGTTATCCATGCAACACTTGTTTGCCATGTTTGGCTCAACTGTTCTTGTTCCAATTTTGGTCGGTATCAACCCAAGTATTGCACTTCTTTCATCTGGTATCGGTACTTTAGTTCATATGGTGCTAACGCACTTTAAGATTCCGGCATACTTAGGCTCTAGTTTTGCCTTTGTTGCTACTATGCAGGCCTTAATGAGACAAGATGGGTATCCTGCAATTGCTCAAGGTGCAATTGCGGCTGGGTTAGTATATGTTATTGTTGCCTTAGTTATTGCAAAGATTGGATCTGATTGGGTAAACAAAGTCTTACCACCAATTGTTGTGGGACCAATCATTATCGTAATTGGACTATCTCTTGCAACTACTGCTGCCAACGATGCCATGATGAAGGGTACGAAGTACAACTTAACTTACTTCGGTGTTGCCATCTTTACCTTAGTCATGACCTTAATTTTCCAAATGTGCTTCAAAGGTTTTACTAGTTTGGTTTCAATTATGCTTGGAATCGTTTGTGGTTACGCCCTATCTTGTGTTCTAGGAATAGTTGATTTTTCAGGAGTAGTAAAAGCTGCTTGGTTCTCAATGCCCGCTTTAGATGTGCCTGGAATTAGCTACCACTTCAAATGGTATCCAGCAGCTATCTTAACAATGGCTCCAATTGCCTTTGTTACAATGACTGAACATATGGGACATATTATGGTTCTTAACTCCCTAACTAAGAGAAACTTCTTTAAGAATCCAGGTTTACACCGTACTATGATGGGTGACGGTCTTTCAACAATTATTGCTGGTTTTATCGGTGGTCCTCCGACTACTTCTTACGGTGAAAATATCGGTGTTTTAGCTATGACCAAAGTTCATTCAGTTTGGGTATTAGCAGGAGCTGCAGTATTTGCAATTGTCTTTAGTTTTGTTGGTAAAGTTGCTACAGTCATCGAATCAATTCCAATGCCAGTTATCGGCGGTATTTCATTCTTACTGTTTGGAACGATTGCATCTAATGGTCTAAAGATTTTAGTTGATGATAAAATCGACTTTGGCGAAAAACGTAATATGTTAATCGCTTCTGTTATCTTAGTTATTGGTATCGGTGGAGCTTACTTACAACTTGGTAGTTTCCAATTAACTTCAGTTGCCTTATGTACAATCTTTGGTATGTTAATGAACTGGATTTTACCTAAGAAAGCAGCTAGTGAAAAGGCGCTAGAAGCTGAAAAGAAAGAAAAAGAACAAAAATACTTTAATTAGTTGAATATATGAAAAGAGCTAGAATCCGTGTAATGTGGATTCTAGCCTTTTTAGTAGTCCATTTCTTGTTCAAATCTATATTGCTGCAATACGTATTCCTTAAAAAATAGCAAAGTAAATGCAACATATCGTCAACCTGAATATCTTCTTGAAAATGCTCATTAATATATTTAATTATTTCATCCCCTAGTGGAAGATTAGGACTTTTAATAACTGACTCTTTTTTATTAAAATTCTGATCAAGTAAAACTCAAATGACTTAAAATCATAAATCTTCGAGCATCAGTTAATTGTTTATGGCATAATTTACCGAGTTCAATATCTTCTTTTTCTAACTTTTTATAAGCGGTTTTATTCTCATTGCTATTTTTTCCTAACAGATCAAGGTTCCAGTTAATACTTGTAGAATATTGACTTAATAAAAAATTATCATCAATAATCAAACCTTCATATTCCCAATTTTCTTCTTTACCAGATGAACTATGAATCTTTCTTCGATTAACAAGCCAAATATCACCACTATTAAAGTGATAAGTTTTACCTTCAAGTGCAAAACACAGATCCTTTCCCTTAATTAAATAATTAAGTTCAATTCCTTGATGCCAATGCTCTGACTGAATTGCCTGATCGCTGTGGTAAAAATAAAAAGGCAATCTTTGATTATTTTGAACTTCTTCATGTTCAACTATTGTAACCTCTTTCAAGAAAATTACTTCTTAATTACGAAAATGATACTTTTTTTCTATTTATAAATGGTATCTTAATAATGTAAAAATATGAGGAGGATTTAAAATGATTAAATTAATCGCCGTAGATATGGACGGTACTTTCTTAAGAGATGATAAAACTTACGATAGAGAAAAGTTTGCTCGAATTTATCAAGAATTAGAAAAGAAAGATATTAAATTCACTATTGCTAGTGGTAATCAATACTATCAAATTACTACTTTCTTTAAAGATTTTCCTAATGTAATCTATGTTGCAGAAAATGGCGCTTTAGTTAGAAATAAAGGAAAAATTTTAGCACTTCATGCTTTCTCAAACGATACAGTTAAACAGATCGAAGATTTTTTATTAAAACAACCTGAATTACAATTTTTAATCTCAGGTGCAAAAAGTGCTTACTTTCCGATTCAATTTACAGATGATTATTACGAAATTTCTACTAAATACTACTATCGTTTAAAGAAAATACATAACCTTAATGAGGTTGATGATAAAGTACTCAAATTTTCAATTTCCTGTCCGGACAAAAAAACAAATTATTATGTAGACTTCTTAAAAAAGAACCTCGGCCGCTATTGTAATGTAACAAGTAGTGGTCATGGCGAAATTGACTTGATTTTACCAGAGATCCATAAGGCTCATGGTTTAGCTGAATTAGGCCAAGTTTTAGGAATTTCTCTTTCTGATATGACTGCTTTTGGTGATGGTGGAAATGACTTAGAAATGATCAAAGAAGTTGGAGATGGCGTAGCGATGTCAAATGCGGATCCAGCAGTTTTAAAAGTTGCAGATCATACAACTACTTCCAATAATGAACAAGGTGTTCTTACTTACATTGAAAATAATATTCTCTAATAACAAAAAGCTTGAAGCAATCCCCATGCTTCAAAATGTCAATCTAATTGATCACAACCCAGTTATCTTTTTTAGACATCTGATTGCTAATATCACTTAAAAAAGTAGTTTTACCTGATCCACGTAAACTATAAACAAAAGTAGTTTGATATGGACTTACAGGTTCCTCAAGGTCCTTGATTACGGTATTTAGCTGTTTCGATCTATCTAAAAATATTTTAGGAACATCACCAAATGTTGGATTAAATGGATTCATTATTTTTCCCCATTTATTACTATAAACTGTTTTATAATGTTTTATACTAATATTCCATTTTTATACTGCTTTATACTCTTTTATACTTTTCTATAAAAAAGCAGCCACTCAATAATTGAGTGACTGCAAATATTATTTTTCAATTCTAAATCGATAAAAACCTAAACTCATTTGCTTCAATGTCTTAGCAAAATCTTTTTTATCAAAGTGATTTTGATCAACTAAGGCTTCAAATTCACCATCCGCGTCAACCAACATCTGGTGCGTTCTACGCCAACCATTCTTCTGGTAAAAACGCAAACGACTAACACGTTGATGATAATTCTCTGCATCAGGATCAAGCGGTTCAATATCTAATACGATTTGCTGATCTGGATATTTTTCTTCAAGCATATGTAAAATTCTGCTTCCATATCCATTGCCACGTAATTCTGGTTCAACAGCTAAGTAGGCCAAATAAACAGTATTGTCACTAATATAGTAACAAACCATCCCGCAAAATACTTCTCCATCATAAACGGCATTAAGTTGGAGTTTCTTTCGCAAGCTCATTAATACCATTGAGATCCATGAGAATCTTTCCCATTCTGGAAAAGCACTATAATATAAATCTTTAACTTTATGATAATTCTTAGAGCCCCATCGGGCGGCTTGTTCGTCTAAAATAAGAATCCTTCTCTTTTCTATTAATATAATTTACTTCTCTAATTAAAAAATACTTTTCTTTAAAAATCAAATTTCTAATGCTATACAAAATAGGGACAAGCTTGTCTGCTCGCCCCTATTGCTCTAACTATTAATCTGTTTAAATCGTAAGTCAGTTACTATCTTTTCAATACCAGCAATGATATTTTTTACATCATTTTCAGAAACTACGAATCCTTTTTTCTCTAAGCTGGTCACAACTGCTCTTACTACATTATTTAACTTTTTCTCATTTGAGATAAGTTCTTTATCATAAAAATATACATAATCAATCATTAGCTGTCTAGCAAGTTGGATAAAATATATTTGTTGTGTTTCCTTAAAATGAACATACCCTAATACAGTCACACTAATAATACTAATAATCCATAAAGCCAGCTCTACTAATTCTATATAGTCCTTTGTACTCAATCCTCTCCTCTTTTCTTTAAACTAATTAATTTTGACATTCAACTTTTCATCTTTTAAAATCGTAACATCTATAACTTTCGAAAGGTGTTTTTCATGAATTCACAAGATAACCCTATTTTTGTTTCCAATTTAACTAAATGGGATGTATTTAAGGCAACATGGCTAGTGTTTTTTCTAAATTTAATCTATGTACCCCAAAAGTCTCGCTTTACACGTTTTTTTATACATATAATTTATTTCTTAGCAACTATATTTTTTATATTATCTTTAAATAATGCTAATTTTTTGTCTAAAATAATTTGTTTATTAGGAATATTTTCTCCGTTAATCATAACAATCTATGCTGCATTTTTTTGGGCCCAACAATACCCAACTCCAACATTAATTTCTCTATTTTCTTTATCAAATTCAGATATTTCTATTCTGAAAAATAAATATAATATCTCATCAAAAAATATTAATTCTGCTGGAATCTTAGACTTAGATACTGCCATATTTATTAATACAAAAAAGATGTATATTATTAGTTCGTTTAAAGATTCTAATTTAAATAATCATCATCAGAAGGTAATTATAAAAATAATTTCAAAATCTCAAAATAATACAGTACTCAAAAAAACTAAATTATTTTTAACAATAAAAAATAGATGTAAATACTATTTTAGATTTTAATAGTGTAATTTAAATAGCAGCAATTGTACCGGGACTATAATTACCGTTAGCACCAGCGATTCCAATAGATTTCTGTAGTGCAAAAATTAAAGCTGTATTTGTTGCTCGCTGGTAAATTCCGTCACAAGGTAAAATCCCTAATTCATCGCTATATTTACCATTTAAATATCTCTGCATTGAACGTACACCGCTTTTACCTTAAACAAAAGCGCTCATATCAAAAAAGCTTTACTCATCATCAAAACGAGTAAAGCTTTTTAACTATTTAAATTTTCAACTTACTAAATTAACTTATATTTCTTAAGCAACTCTTCTACGTACGTTCCTTTAACTTTCTTCAAGCCTTCCTTAACTATCAGTTTTTCAGGTAAAGGCAAATCAAGCTCAGTTAACTTCTTTCTGTCATTTAAGTAGTACATTGCATTCATTAACATTCTTACATCAAAGGCAGATGCAAATACTTCAGGAACACCGCGATCTACATTAAGCAAAGTGTAGACAGCTTCCATAGCTGTACGTACGGAATATTCAGTAGTAAAGACAGTATCTCTTTCAGTTTCAGCAAAATTACCAATAAAGGCCAAGTTCTTAGACTTGTCTGGTACTACTTTTGGACGATCGCCCAATGCACGTGGCATAAAGTAAGAAGTAATATATGGCATATGGTTTGGAATTGTAGTAGCATCAATTGCCATCTTCTTAATTTCAGATTCAGGAACTCCCATGTGATAAAGCCATTCTTCACAAAGTTCAATACCATCACACTCCGGCATTGTCTTTTTAACATAGTTACCCTTAGTGTTTGAGTATAACCCATACAGCCAAACGATTAATTCATTTGGCTTTTGCTTATGGAATTGTGGCTGACGACTAATTGAATAACCAAGTAACCAATTAGAATCTTTAATTGTGGTTGGTCCACTAGTTACAATTGAACCAGAATGTGGATCCTTCTTATTAACCTTTTCAATATAAGGCACAATATCATCATTAGTGAAAGTAACTGTAGCAGAAATCACCCAGTTAGCAGCTGGTATGTTCTCGCAGAATTTTTCTGGATGACCGAAGTCCTCATCTTGAGCTGCTAAATTCTTCCACAATTGCCAACTTGGTCCAAGTTCATGTTTTTGTTCAGCTGGGTGTGTATTGTCTCCATATGTTGTACTTTCGGTAATTGAACCATTGGTTACGAAGACTAAGTCATTAGGAGTTAACTTAATAACTTTTTGCTCACCTTTTTCAGTCATCTTAATTTCAGTGGCAACTTTTTCATCTTCAGTACGGTTAACGATAATATTATTTACAATTGTGTCGTAGTGGAACTTTACCCCATGCTTCTTTAAGTAACTAATTAAAGGCATGATTAAATCTTCATATTGATTGTACTTAGTAAAGCGAAGTGAAGACAGATTCTTCAAAGTTGCTACATGCTGTACAAACCGCATTAAGTAACGACGCATTTCCATTGCACTTGCCCAAGGCATAAATGCAAACATTGTTTGCCAATATAACCAGAAGTTTGACTTAAAGAATTCATCATCAAAAACTTCATTAATTTTCTTATCTTGTAAGTCCTTTTCTGGTGTCATTACTAAATTCAAGATTTCTTTAACAGCCTTGGGTGAAAGAAGTAAATCACCATCTGTTGGGAGTTCTTGACCACGGTTTTCAATGACACGGGTCTTAGAGTAACATGGGTCTTTTCTGTTTTCACGATAGAATTCATCTAAAACACTCTGATCAGGATAATCTAGTGATGGAATTGATCTAAATAAATCCCATAAGGTTTCAAAGTGTGGTTCCATTTCACGTCCGCCACGCATTACATATGCTTGATCAGCTACATTGTAAATAGCATCCATGCTTCCACCAGGGAGAGCTAATTCTTCAAGAACGTGAATCTTGTCACCCTTCATATGGCCATCACGAATTAAGAAAACAGCTGCAGCTAAAGCAGCTAATCCTGATCCAACAATATAAGCTGATTTATTATCTACATCTTTTGGCTTTTCTGCATTTATAAAAGCTTCATAATTTCCATTGCTATAATGCATAAGACACACTTCTTTCAATAATCGTTACACTTGTAACTATTTACACTTTATATCATAATGACAGTGCTTACATTTGTCAAACATAGTTTTTTAGAGAAGATGAATAATTATGAATAAAAAAAGTCTTAAAACACAACACCAAATCGAAAATGCGTTATTTTCATTATTAAAAAAGTATTCCTATAATTCTCTCAGTGTTTCTCAAATAACTAAACATGCCGGGGTTTCTAGGATGGCTTTCTACCGTAATTATGAACAAAAAGATCAAATTTTAATTACTTTTTTACGTGATCAATATCAAAAATTCATTGATGATTTATCAGACCACAAACTTACCGACTTCAAGGATCAACTAGCTGTCTACTTTAATTTTTTTAAAGATCATCCCGAGCTAATGAAATTATTTCTTAATGCCGGCTTAGAAGGAGAATTACTTAACCAGCAAACTAAATTTTTAAAAGAGCTAATTAATTATTCTCACCCTAATTTAAAACTTCCGTCCTATGCGATTAGCTACCAATCAGGTGGCATTTACATGCTCTTAATCTGGTGGGTTGGTCATAATTATCAAAAGCCGGTTAGTGAACTCTTATCATATATTGAGAATCATATTGTCATTAATAGCTAAATCTTCTCCTACCATTATCTAGCAATAATTTCTAAGCATAATATTTTCTTCTTCTCAATTTTACTTTCTATAATATAGTTGAAAGTTTAATTTTTTAGAAAGGAAATTAAAATGAAAAAATATATTGCTAAAATTGGACCACTTAATGCCGAAAAAATAGCTTGCTCTCCTCACGGAACCGCTACTTTTACTGAAGATGAGGAACAAGATACGTTACATATTATGATTGAAATGTTCGACACTCCAGCAAACATCGAACACTGGCAACACTTCCATGGTTTCCCTGATGGTAAAGATGCTCATGTAGCAACAATGGACAATGACTTAAATGGAGATGGATTTATTGATTTACCAGAAACTGAGCCAGTGTCAGGCACAACAATGGTTCCTTTCAATAAAAATCCCGAAAAAATTAATATTCCTACTGATTCCTATCCCCATGCTGATGAATCTGGTCACTATCTATACGAAGCTGATGTTCCTTTAAATGAATTAAAGAAGCATTTTAAAGAAATCTTTAACACAACTGATCTAGCTTTAGATAAGCGCGTAGTTTATATTCACGGTGTGCCCGAGAGCCTATCGCTTCCCAACACTGTCCAAGGCAGCGTAGCAAACTATGGTCCACACGTTACTCTTCCAATTGCAGTTGGAAAAATAGAAAAAGTAAATTAATTAATAATACAGAAAAAGCTGATAGACAATCCCAACTTCAGGACTCGTCTATCAGCTCTTTTCTTATTTAGTATTTTTATTAAAAATAAAATTCAATCCAATTGCAATTACGAGTAATCCAGTTGAACACCACATAATTTCTTGAAGGCCTAAATGAAAAATGTTTCTCATCGTTGGCAACAAATTTTGCGGTAAGTTCTTAGCCGAATTAGCATCACTCAATTTATTAAGCATGTTCATCGTTATACCTGAATTTTCAATTACACCTTTAGCTAGTTGCATATTCATAATTACACCATAAACAGCTGCCATCACAGTTTGAGCTAAAATCCTAATTAAATAAGAAAGCGATGTTGCTGGCGCCATATTTTTTTCACTAGCATCAACTTGGACTTTTATTTGAAGTAAGACAAAAATAAAACCAACACCAAATCCTGAAAACATTCCAAGAATTGAAAGCCACCAAATATTGGCATTTTGCGGAGCCAGTGCCAAGCCAAGAGATGAAATCAAAATACAAATTAATCCCATTGAGAGCAGAGTTCGGTTATTAAAGCGAGCTTTTAATGGATTAACTACTAAAGTGCCTACAACATCCACCAAAGAATTAGGAATTAAGGTCATTCCTCCAATTAGAGCAGTTGTCCCCAGCAAACCTTGTGCCCACATTGGTAAATATGTATTGATTGCTAAAAATGCACCCCAACTAAAAATGAAAAGCAAAAAATCACCAACTAAAGCCCGATTTTTAAACATGCTAATTGGGACTACAGGATTTGGATGTCCCTCTTCATGCACAAAGAATAAGATTAATAATAATAAACCTGCAACAATTAAACTTGTAACAATCCAAATTTTAGTTAAACCTAGCAATTGAATTCCCAATAAAAGTGATGTTAGCCCCGCAATGATTAAACATGAACCAAGCACATCAAACTTCGGTGTTTCTTTAATCTCTCCTTCACGGTAATAGATTAGTGATAATAAGATCGCTAATAAACCGATTGGAATATTAATATAAAAGACCCAGTGCCAGGAAAGAGAATCTACTAAATAGCCACCTACTAATGGTCCTACGATCGCCGCTACGCTAAAAGCAGCACCTAAATATCCTAGAATCTTAGTTCTTGTCCTAATATTGTCAAAAATAAAGCCAGCCATAATATAAGGCAGCGATCCCATACCTCCAGCACCGATTCCCATTAAAGCACGTGCCAAAAGAAAGAAATACATATTGTCAGCCAAGCCTTGAAAAAGAGAGCCTAAAACAAAAAAGAGTAACGACAATTCAAAGGTGGCTTTATTGCCAATTTTTTCGCCGACTTTGGTCCAAATTGGTGTTGAAACGGACATGCCCAGAAGCATAATTGCAATAATCCACCCCATAAATTGAATTCCATGTAAATCCGCAATAATGGCGGGAATTGCAGTATTAATAATTGTACTATCTAATCCTGCCATTACATTAGCCAAAACCATGGCAAATGTCACCATCGTTACCTGCTTTTTTGTCATATGTACACCTACTTTTCTATAAAATAAAAAGCCCCAATTACTTCGCAATAATCAAGGCTAATAATCTATCTAAAATATACTTGCTTCAACTCTCAAACACAAGCTTTATTTTGATGATCTATTAAGTTTTTTATTTGGCTGCCTAAAATTGAAATAAAAATTGAAGACAGTAGCAATTATCAACAAAATAAATGAGACTGCCATAATTTCATGAATACCACTATGAAAAATTCGGCGCATTTCTGGCAAAAGATATTGTGGCAATAATTTAGCAGATTTTGCATCACTTAATTCATTCATCATCTTCATCGTGATATTACTATGCGAATTGATTCCGCTAGCTAAAGCTAAGTTCATAATCACACCATATACAGCTGCCATCACAGTTTGGGCTAAGATTCTGATCAAATAAGAAGTTGAAGTAGCAGTCGCCATGTCCTTCATCCCAGCATCAATTTGAACTTTTACTTGGAGTCCCACAAAGATAAAACCAACTCCAATTCCAGAAAAAGCACCCACTACAATTAACATCCACAAAGATGTTTGGTTATTTGCTAGAAATAACCCACCGGAAGAGATCATCATGGTTACAATTCCAATCATTACTAGCGTAAATGTTCTAATTTTCTCTTGAATTGTGGCAACTGTCTGAGAAGCAATAATTTCAACAATTGAGTTAGGAATCAAAGTCATCCCACCCATTAATGCTGACATTCCCAAAAGCGCCTGTGCCCACATTGGTAAATAGGTGTTTACAGCAATAAAGGCTCCCCAAGTAGTTGCAAATAAAATAAAATCTCCATTTAAATCATGATTTCTAAAAATAGAGAGAGGAATAATTGGATTTTCTGTCTTTGCTTCGTGAAAAAAGAAAAAAATTAATAAGACAATACTTAATAAAATCAAACCTACAACAATCCAAGTTGCAGTAAGACCTAAGAGTTGAATTCCCATTAAAAACATAATCAGTCCAGTAACCAATAAAAATGCTCCTCCCAAGTCAAAAACTGGAGCAGATTTTGGTGTTACGGGTTTATAGTAGATCAATGAAATTAGTAAAGCTATTAAGCCAATTGGAATATTAATATAAAAGACCCAGTGCCATGATAAAGTATCAATTAGCCAGCCTCCTACTAAGGGACCTAAAATTGCAGCTCCATTGAAACTAGCAGTTAAATACCCCAAAATTTGAGTTCTTTTCTTGATATTTGGAAAAACATAACCCGCAATAATATAAGGCAGTGATCCCATACCACCGCCTCCAATTCCCATGATCATTCTTGCTACTAAGAAAAAGTAGATACTTGGGGCAATTCCTTCTAAAGTTGAGCCCAGAACAAATAATCCTAAGGCAATTTCAAAAGCTAGTTTATTAGTAATTTTTTCACCAATTTTTGTCCAAATAGGTATTGAAACAGACATTCCTAAGAGATAGATTGCAACAATCCATCCCATAAATTGGATTCCATGTAGCGCTGAAACAATTGCCGGAATTGCAGTATTAGTAATTGTTCCATCTAATCCAGCCATCACATTCCCTAGCATCAGCGCTATTGTTACCATAGTAATCTGTTTTTTATTCATTCAAGCACTTCCCTCAATAACAAAAAGAGCTCTTATTACATTAAGTAACTAGAGCTTGGACATTTATCTTTATATTATGCAAACTTTTTGCTTAAAATTGCAAGAATCTTAAAAAAATAGCTATGATTTTTTTACAAACTTAGGTATAATCAATAGCTGTGTTTACTTTTCACTTATTTTTCAAGAGAGGAAAAAGTATCTTATGGAACATAGTTGGATGCTTAAGTATTTTGCCGAGTTTTTCGGTACTTTGATTTTAGTATTATTTGGTAATGGTTCAGTTGCAAATTCTTTCTTAAAAGGTACAACTGGTAATGCTCCTGATGGCAAAGCTAACGGTGGTTGGATCTTGGTTGCCTTCAGTTTTGGCTTTGGTGTAATGCTTCCTGCCATGCTATTTGGTTCAATTTCAGGTAACCATATTAACCCAGCAGTTACAATTGCCCAAGCAGCTGCTGGTAACTTTCCGTGGTCACAAGTTGCTCCCTACATTGCTTGCCAATTACTAGGAGCAATTTGCGGTCAACTTCTTGTTTTAGGAGTATATTGGCCACACTTCAAAGAATCTACCAATCCTGATATCATATTTTCTTGTTTTGCTACTAGCGACTGTACTAATAGTAAGTGGAACGGTTTTATTTCCGAAGTTGTTGGTACTGCGGTTTTAATGTTTGTTGCAATTGGTCTTTACAAGGGGATGTTCTTCAAACAAGCTGTTGATATTGCTAATATCGGTGTAGGATTCTTAATCACTGCATTAGTTATGGCCCTTGGTGGTCCAACTGGTCCAGCTCTTAACCCAGCACGTGATTTTGGTCCAAGACTTGTTTACTCATTATTGCCTATCCCTAATAAAAAGGGTGGCGCACACTGGAGTTATGGCTGGATTCCTGTCGTTGCTCCTACCCTAGGTGCAATTATTGGAATTTTCCTTTACAAGATTCCTTTTGGACTTTAATTAAGTATGTAAAAAAGCAGATCATTTTGATCTGCTTTTTTAATGCTCAAAAACTGTATTAGCACGTCTATTAAATGCATAAATAGAACTTAAAGAAATAATTATTACTATACCAAAAATCAACAAAATCGCTCCCTACGAAGAAGCTAATGTGCCCCAAACTAAAACGTATTTTTTACTTTCAAAGATTTTAGTAAATAAATTAAGTAGTAGGACTCTACATAAAAATTCTTCTCCAATCCTGCTGCTAAGGCAACAAAAATTGCGGTCCACATCATTTCTGGTATTGAATTAAAAACATCAATCCAGTTCTTTACGCTACCTATTAAAAGATAAAGGACAACTAACATAATCAAAAAAATAATTGTTAAAATCTTTGCTTTGCCCTCTTTAGGTAACCTGATAAACACTTTATCTGTTTTATAAAATTTACTTGTTACTAAGGCTAGTAAACAAACAATTCCTAGATATAAGGCTTGACTCCACAGCTGTGGATATTTCTCCTCAAAATGTCCTGCTAGTGAGTAAATCACTAAATAAATTAATGAAAAAATTGCCATTTATTTAATGAGGCATTTGTTTCATTAATTGCTAAATAATTATTCTTTTTCATTATTTTCTATCCCTTAACTTTTAACTTACATCCCTATCAATGTGGCTAAATAAATTACTAATGGAATAGTAATAATTGCCACCAAAGTTGATAAACACATTAATTTAGTTGGGAACTTTACATCAAAATTACTAAGTAAGCTAAAGGGAACTACAATTCCGGCTACTGGACAAGCTGCCATAATTAGAGTAGTCATTTTGGCAATTACTGGTAATGGCAAAACGCATAAGATCCCTAAAATAACTATTGAGAAAAATAAGTTTCTAATAAAAACCCCGCTCCAGGCTAACTTATCATGACAATCCTCTTTTAAATTAATTGCACCAAGATTTGTATCAATTACAATCATACTTAAAGGGGTATTCAAATTAGCAATATAAGTCATCGGATCAGAAATTACATCAGATAATTTAAACTGTGTTATGAACAAAACCATCCCAATGACTGCCGCAATAATATTAGGATTATCACGGCTTGCTGAAAAATTTCTCTAAATGACTTTTTCTTTTGTGTGAACATCCTAATTCCATGCGTCCACATGAAAATGTTATAAACAATCAAATAAAGAGCTGCAAAAAAGACTCCTTAGTTCCTAAAATCGCTTGTACTAATGGCACTCCCATAAACCCAGCATTAGTAGAGGTACCGGCATATTGCAAAACTGTTCTTTTCTGGTGATTCTTGACCCACTTCTCATTAAAAATTGTCCTACTAATAATAATTTTAAAGACAAATAAACCAGCTACAAGTGAAAATACTAAACCAAATTGTAATAGTCGTATTTTTGAAAATGACTGTCGAAAAGAATTGACAATTAAACAGAGTGATATCACATATAACAGAATCTTGGTTAAATCTTTAACAGTTTGCCCATGCAAAAACTTAACTTGATAACATACTCAACCAATAATCATCAAAATGAACATAATTACTACTTGTTTTGTCGGCAGTATCAAAGCCATTACCTTCCTCCATCTTTAAAACTGCAACTATCTATATGATCATTAATTAATCCCACTGCCTGTAAAAACGAATATATCGTTACTGGTCCAACAAACTTAAATCCTAATTTTTTCATTTTCCTTGAAACTTGCTTAGATAGTTCATCCGAAGCTGGAACATCTTCAACTTTTTGAGGATGGTTAATTATTGGTTCAGGAATAAATTTAATTAAAAATTGTTCCAAAGTTTGTCCTTCTTTTTCCATTTTTAACAAAACTTTTGCGTTATTAATTGCTGCATTAATTTTCAAACGATTGCGAACAATTCCTTTATTTTGCATTAATTTTTTAAAATCTTGTTCATTAAATTTAGCCACTTTATGATAATCAAAATTTGCAAAAGCAGCTCGAAAATTTTCTCTTTTATTTAAAATAGTCTCCCATGATAAACCAGATTGAAAACTTTCTAAAACTAGCATTTCATATAAGTCATTCGAATTTAAATTAAGTTTTCCCCATTCTTTATCATGGTAATATTGATATACAAGATTTTTACTATTTCCCCAACTGCATCGCTTTACTTTCACTTTTATCACCCCATTTTTTATATTAAAATTTTTCAACTTGATATATTCTATTCATCAAAGTCGTTAAGTCGCTATTACGCTGATGATAGGCAACAGTTAAATAAAAGCAGTCACTAGTTACTTGAATGCCCTCAAATTCAGTACAAAAATCTAAAGCATCAAGTTTTAAACTATTGTCTAAGTTAACTACAGACCACTTATCTGCGTTAGATATTCCCCAGGGAATTTTGACTATTTCACGTGGTTTTCCTTGCTTAGGAAATCCTAAAAAAGTCGTATGCGGACTAGGTTGACTTGAAATATAAATATCCTTGTTATCATCTATCGCATAACCCTGAATAGACAGAATCTTTTGATCATTAAAATGTGGAACGTTAAAAGCACCTAGACAGGTTAACTCTTGAATATTAACATCTTCAGAGGTTTCTTCTGCAGCATCTAGCTTCTCATTCACTTCATTAAGATTATAAATGGCGAAGTGTCCCATATGACTATTATCTATACTAGCAATCAAAAAATACTGACCATTGGGCGATACAGCAGCTTCAACTCTAACTAAATCTTTTCCAGGATAAGCCACACTTCCATCACCATAACCTGAACCTGCACGATTAAGATACGACAAACGCGGTAAATCGGTATTATTAGTAAATGTTTGCGTCTGATATCCAGAAACTGCTACTCGAGCAATTTGCGTGGTCCAATAAGTATTTCCATGCCTTTTAGGTTTAGTACCAACAAACCACTTATTGTCTTCTCCACTTTGTACCCAAGTCTGAGTATGTCCGCCAGCAGTTCCAGCTGAATTTGGCCCTTTCAAGAATAAAATTGGATGATTTTCATCAAAGGTCACAGTTCCACTATCATTTGGAGTTTGATAAACAATAACATCGCTCTGTTTATGAAGTAGTTGCAAAGCAAAAACATTGCTCCCGACGAGCGCTGATGCTTGAACAACAACATGATGTATATTTTCTAATTTATTTACTAAACGTATTTGAGTTTCTTTACCAATCATAACTGGACAAATCCTTTCTTTATTCATCCTGCCCTCAAATTTATTATGAGCGATTTGAATCAAGACAACAAATAAAGTAAACTGCTTCATAAATCTTATTTATACGCAAATTACAATAATAAATTGAACACTTTTAGCTAAGCTACTTGGCACGATTCTAATTTTTAAACTTTTTTCCGAAGAAGGAGCTTTTGGTATTCATAAACGTGCCATTACTTGGTCATCGTCTATTATTTGGTATGGCATCATTCCAATCTTAGCTGGTCTAATCTTTGTTTATTTTTTCTTATATTTAGAAAAAGTATTTACCAAGCTGGAATCTTGGAAATTATCACCAATTTTTAAAGCTATTCTATGGGAATTAATCCTTAAGAGCTTAACTTTAATTACTGACCATGCGCTATTTTCTGGAGAATTTCATATCGTGCCATTTTCTAAGACTGCACTTTCATATTCTTCATTATTTTTACTTGTAATAGCGTTAGTCAAGACTCTTTCTACTATTAGGCTGGCGAGGAGGTAAGATTTTTCCTGCTATCTTTGCCAGTGTGGCTATTGGAACAGCAATCGCACAATGTATTCCTATTCAACCAGTAATTACGGTTTTTCTAACCATTGTCGCAAGTATAACAATAATTCTAAAAAACATTTCTTACAGTAATTTTATTAATTTTTTTATTACCAATTTATTTAGCTCCATTAATTTTTATTACAACATATCTAGTAATGCTACTACATAAGTTTATTTTTAGAAAAGTTAAGCTTAGTTTTTAATTCAATGTTAAAATTAAAATAATTTATCACGAAAAGAGGATCAAATTATGTCAGCATCAACAGAAAGCAATTACCAATTATTAGTGAAACAAGCTGAAGCTCTAGTAAATGGAGAAAGTGATTGGATTGCAAATGCAGCAAATATTTCTGCGTTATTGTTTAATGCGCTTAATGATGTTAACTTCGCAGGAGTTTATCGCTATGAAAATAACGAACTAATTCTTGGACCATTTCAAGGAAAACCAGCCTGCGTACATATTGCTATTGGTAAGGGAGTCTGCGGAACAGCTGCAAAAGAAAAGCAAACTCAAATTGTAAAAAATGTACACGAGTTTGCAGGTCATATTGCTTGTGATAGCGATTCAAATTCCGAAATTGTCGTTCCCATTTTCAATAGAAATGGTGCTCTATGGGGCGTATTCGACTTTGATTCGACCAAAGTTGCTAATTTTAATGAATTAGATCAAAAATATTTAGAAGAAATCTCTAATATTTTTAAATTTTAATAGTAAACTTCTCAACACTAAAAAAGGCCCCTCACGGAGCCTTTTTCTATGTATTAAATTTCTTTTAAAGCATCAGCAATTGGTGTCTTACCGCTACTCATTGGAATAACCTTACCAATTGTATTTGGATATTTCAAAATTTCAGCTAATGTTTTGGCAACATCAGGAATTGGATTTGAATCAGCTGCTTCAACATTAAGCTGAATTTTACCTGTTCCAGCTTCTTCAGTAAGCCTGCCTGCTTGCAAAATGGTATATTCTAAGTTCGTAGAATCCATCAAATAAGTATCTGCAAAGAACTTAGCTGCTAAATAATCTTCTAAGCTCGGAATTTTTTTCCAAGAATTAATATCTAAACTAAGCATTGAACTGAGCATAATATAACGCTTAATGCCTACCTTTTCAGCAGCCATCATTGTTTTAATCGCTCCCATTGCATCCGTCTGAATTAAATCCTTACCTCTTGAACCGGCAGTGAAGTAAATTGTATCAAAACCTTTTACCTGCTTAGCAATATTATCAACATCTGCATGTAAATCTAGCTTGTCGGCTGTAACGCCTTCCAATTTAATAATATTTTCTGGATGACGAGCAGCAGCAGTCACAGTATTACCATCTGCTACTAAATCTTTAATTAAATCTGTAGCCACTCTTCCTGAGCCACCAAAAATAAAAATCTTAGCCATAATTTTTCCTCCTAGAAAAACTTACAGCTTTATTTTAGCTTACTTTTTATTAGTAGTCCAAAATTTGCACTTTTTACTTAGTAATGAAATTAAGTAATTTAAACATTACCTCTTGATTTTCTTCTGGTACTCTATGAGCAATAATTTCTTCGCCAGTTTGATGCAAATCATTATTTTTTAGTGGATAATCAACGTCATTGATTGCAATTTCTCTTACGTTATCTTCTTCTGGTTCAAAATGAAATTGTAAGCCAATTACGTTATCACCAAGCAAAAAGCCTTGATTCTCTACTAAATCGCTTGAAAACAATAATTTAGCACCTTCTGGAATTTCAAACATTTGCTCATGCCAGTGAAGAGCCGTTAATTTTTCAGGTAAATCTGGGATAGTTGAGTCTTTTAAGTAAACTGGCGCCCAGCCTACTTCTTTATGAGGAGCATCTAAAATTTTAGCGCCTATAGTTTTAGCAATTTGTTGTCCGCCGAAACACGCACCAAGCATTGGTTTATGAGCATCAAGCATTGCTTTAATTAATTGTCTTTCTTGTTTAATCCAAGCTAAATCATCATTTGGACTCATCGGTCCGCCAAGAATTATTAATAAATCCGTTTCTTTAACAGTCGGTAATTTGCCAAATGTTTCAGGATGATAAACATAGAATTCATGGTGATGTTGATCGGCCCAAGTCTTAATTGAACCTGGTCCTTCATTTGGAGTATGCTGCAAAACATTTACACGCATAATTTATAATTTATCTCACTTTCTAATTTGCATAAACCTCATGCTTTAAAATTCCCACATAAGGCAAGTTTCTGTACAAGCCATTATAATCTAGCCCGTACCCAACCAAAAAACCATCTGGAGCCTTAAAACCGTAATAATCAGCATGAAAATCTACTACTCGTGTGTTTGGCTTATCAAGCATTGCAACAACTTCAACACTCTTAGCTCCACGATCTTTCATTACTTCACTGAGTGCTTGTAATGTACGCCCAGTGTCAATAATATCTTCCATAAAAATTACTGGACGACCCTTCACATCTGACTTAATATCTTGCGTAATCTTTACTTTTCCAGTTGATTGGCTTCCTACATAGCTAGATGCCTTAATAGGATCAATGATCAACTTAAAATCTAATCTCTTAATCATATCGCTAGCAAAAATCATAGCACCATTTAAGACTGGAATAATAATTGGCTCTTCATTTCTATACTTCACATTTAAGTCAGCAGCCATTTCATCCATACGACCATCTAAGTCGCTTTGACTATACAATATACGTTCGATATCGTTATTCATTCTGTAATTCCTCTTCATTAAAATCGTCAATGATGAAATTTTAACACAAATAAAGATTCTTTTTTAGTCTTTTTAAGTTATTTATTAATTATCTTTGTTAAGATGTATAAAATTGTTCGTATTTTTTTAAAACGGTAAAATTATTTATATTTTTTAGATTTTCTCTTAAAATTAAGTCACAGAAAATTCATAAATTCACTCTAATATTAATACCAATCAATTAAAGAAAGGAATGGTTTAATGATATTATTACTTATTTTAGGAGCTAGCACGATTGCAGTACTTGCTGCAAATGCTGCTATTATAAATAAACCAGTTCCAGTTCCTGTAAAGGCTCGTCGGAAATAAATCGATATTTTTATTCTTCATTTTCTTCTATTTTTAGTATTGAACAAAAATCTCGTTGCTACTTAGAACTGATATAGTCCTACTTTAGTAGACAGTACAAATATATAAAGTTGTACTATCTATGAAAGTAGGACTTTTTTGTATGTCCAGAAAAAGTAAATTTAGTTATGAAATCAAACTTAAAGCAGTTAAACAATATTTAAATGGTGAAGCATGATGCGCATCAAGTGATTTTTGATCTTTCCAGCTATCAATCAAAAGAATTGTTTCAGGATCATTTATAGGAATGAAATAATCATATTTTTCATTTCCTGGTTCTTGTCTAATCCGATCTGCTACACCGCTTTTTTCCATTTCTTCAGCAAATTTACGTGCACTACCATTTTTTCCAGTGTAATAAAGATTAACTGTTAAAGACATAATTAAAACGCTCTCTTTTATAAATACTAGTTTCTTTTCATTACTAAAATTGGATAAGCTTTTCCTTGATCATCAAATTCTGATCTTTCTACTGCTTTAAAACCCATATGTTCATAAAATCCACGTGCTTTTGGATTCTGTTCATTAACGGCAAGTTCGTTAACATCAATTCCATAAGCGATCAATTCTTTACAAATTCCTATTCCACGCTGTCTATCATCAACAAATAACATTTCTAGCTTTTGATCATTAACTCCCATAAAAGAAACGGGTACTTTTTTATCATCGTAAACTACTAGCAGATGGATTTACCCCGTTTAATGCTTGGGGAACATATTCTTTTATATCATTACTCTCTTCGTCTGATAAAAAATGATGCGTCGCACGCACACTATTTTCCCAGACATTTAAAAGCCTTCCTTCTGTTACCTTATCTAAATTTTTAACTTCTACTATTATTCATTACTATCCTCTTTTATTAATAATTTTTTCAAACTCTTTACTAAAAGACGATTTCTGGATATCTTTACTAATAAAGTAAACAATTGCTTGATCATCAAAAATTGAAAAAGCAATTCGAGCAGAACCAAGAGTACTAAGATTTAAGCGAAATTCATAAATTTTTTGTCCATTAATTCTTTTTCTACTAGCTAGTTTAACCTTGCTCATCCCTGTTGCTATTTCCTTAATAATAGCTTTCTCAATTAGCTCTTTTATTAGGGGGACGTGCTTATTATATTTCTTAAAGAAGCCCTTACATCCACGTTCATCAAATCTTATTTGCATTTTATTTATCCAGATTAACAAAAAAGACCTCAGTTTCCTGAGGCCTTTTTCTAATAGACTTATTGATTATTCTTCGTTTAATGAAGCTTCATCAAATTGAACTGATGATTCCTTTGAGTCGATTGGTGCAGTACCCATCCATGAAATCATTTCCTTCATAGAATCAGTAATTGCGTCAGTACCAGCTCTCAAAAGCTTACGTGGGTCGTAACCCTTGTTGCCCTTGTCTAAGTCCATCTTGTCTTCAATGTACTTACGAGTTGCAGCTTGGAATGCTAATTGGAATTCAGTGTTGATGTTAATCTTAGCAATACCTAATTGAATTGCCTTTTCGATTTGGTCTTGAGGAATTCCTGAACCACCATGAAGAACAAGTGGTTCGTTTGGAACTGCTTCTGCAATTTCCTTCAAACGATCGAAGTTCAAGCCTTTCCAACCTTCTGGGTAAACACCGTGGATGTTACCAATACCACAAGCAAGCTTGTCAACACCAGCAGCAACGAAAGTCTTAGCGTCTTCAACTGATGCTAATTCACCACCATCGGCACCTTGGTTTTCACCAATCTTACCGATTTCAGCTTCAACAGAGATACCTCTTTCGTGAGCTAACTTAACGATTTCCTTAGTTTTAGCTAAGTTTTCGTCAGTTGGTAAGTTGTGACCATCAAACATAACTGATGAGTAACCAAGTGCAATACATTCCTTAGCTGATTCAAAGTCACCGTGGTCCAAGTTCAAAATAACTGGAACATCGATATCCATGTTGTCCATTTCGTTAAGAACTAAGTCCTTAACAGTCTTGTAACCACCCATGTACTTAGCAGCACCAGTAGAAACTTGAATCAATAAAGGAGTTCTAGTTTCCTTAGCACCTCTTAAAAGTGCACGAGTCCATTCAAGGTTGTTAGTGTTGTATGCACCTACAGCGTAGTGGTTTTCACGAGCAGCTTTGAAAATGTCATTACCATTTACTAAATAAGCCATTAAAAAAATACCTCCTAAATTTTTAACACATCACTAGTTTAACCCATTAGTGCAAAAATTAACATACTTTAGCTTAAAAAAATTCGTGAATATTTTTATTTCAAAAAATACTACATTTCTTTAGGAGCATTTACACCTAAAAGTCTCAATGCTTCAGTTAAAACAATTGAAGTTGCTCGAACTAGTGCAAGACGAGCATTTAATTGATCATCTTCGTCCAAAATTCTAACATTTGCATAATACTTATTAAATTTCTTACTTAAATCCAAGGCATATTTTGCAATAATCGATGGTTCAAATTTTTCTGAGGCTTTTTCTACAATAGCAGGGAAATCAGCTAATGCTTTTGCAACTGCAAAGGACCAATCATCATTTAAGCTTAAATTATCCATTGAGATTTTTTTATTAGCCTTACGTAAAATACTTTGAGCTCTAGCATTAGTGTATTGAACGTATGGACCAGTATCTCCTTCAAAACGAACAACTTCTTCTAAGTCAAAATCAAAGTTATCCATTCGATCATTCTTTAAGTCATGGAATACAACGGCGCCCACACCAACATCATGAGCAACTTGTTCCTTATTAGATAAGTTTGGATTCTTTTCTTCAATTTGCTGTTCTGCTAAAGAAACTGCATCCTTTAAGACTTGATCTAAGAAAACAACGTTTCCTTTTCTAGTAGATAGTTTCTTTCCGCCTTGAGTAATCAAACCAAATGGAATGTGGTGAATATTATCTGACCAATCATAACCCATCTTCTTCAAAACTTGTTTTAATTGCTTAAAGTGACCAGTTTGTTCACCACCGGCAACATAAAGGGACATTACAAAGTCATATTCCTTTTTACGGTATAGAGCTGCAGCTAAGTCACGGGTCATGTACAAACTAGAGCCATCTGATTTCAAAATTAAGGCTGGATTTTCATCTTCACCCAAGTTAACTACTTGAGCTCCTCGTGATTCTTCGAGTAAGCCTTTTTCCTTTAATTCGTCAACTACTGGTTGCATCTTATCGTTGAAGAATGCTTCACCGTTATATGAATCAAAAGTCACACCTAATTCTTTATAAATTCGGTTAAATTCTTGAAGAGAAACTTCACGGAACCATTTCCATAATTTAATTTCTTCTTCGTCCCCATTTTCAAGTTTCTTAAAGGCAGCACGTCCTTCATCTTCTAATTTAGGATCTTTTTCTGCTTCTTCATGGAATTTAACATAGTAATGGAAAAGATTGTTGATTGGGTCCTTCTTAACGTCTTCTTCATTTCCCCATAACCGATAAGCAGTAATTAACTTACCAAATTGGGTACCATAATCTCCAAGATAATTAATTTTAATTGGAGTATATCCTACTTTTTCTAAAGTTTTAGCAATTGAATTGCCAATTACAGTAGAACGCAAGTGTCCCATAGACATTGGCTTCGCAATATTAGGGGAAGACATATCGATTGGAACATTACCTTCACCTAATTTTTGATCACCAAAATGATCTTTTTCAGTTAAAACGTCATTTAAAGTCGCATTAACAAGTTTTGCATGATCAATCGCAAAATTCACGTATGGGCCAACCGCCTGAATACTTGTGAAATTATCATCACTAATCTTCTCAGCAATATCCTTAGCAATTAAAGCAGGATTTTTATGTTCAATTTTTGCCAAAGCAAATGCTGGAAAAGCATAGTCACCCATTTTAGCATTCTTTGGTCTTTCAATTAACATAGAAATTTTTTCTTTAGGTAAATCTACCTGTTCACTAACTAAATCAACGACTTTTTGTTTAAAATCCACTTATAACACCTCTTGCATAAAAAAAGTCTCTTCCTAGTAAACTAGAAAGAGACGAGAAAGTTCCCGCGGTACCACTCTACTTGATACAACGTATCCGCTTATTAATTGATTTTAAAGTTAAAGTTAAACACGCCTTCATATTGCCCTATTGTCTAACTTCCACCAACCATAGACTCGCTGAACATAAATGCAATACTACTACTTTTAACCTTTTGTCATGAAGATTATATCAGCAAACTTAGGGAAAGTGCAATATTAAATCGAATGCATAGTAAAATTTTAATTAAAACAATAACTTAATAACTTTTTGGTCTCCACAAACCGTTCATTATCATTTTTAGCACCTAAAATTACTGTAATTACTCTTTTTCCATTTTTATCTGCTGTACAAGTAAAACACGAACCAGCGCCATCAGTAGTACCCGTCTTTAAACCATCCACAGGAAATGTCGAATCATAGTATGAGAGACCATTTAGCATTTTATTACTATTAATCATAAGTGTATTTTGAAAATATGCTCTAGATAGTTTTGTAGTATTTAAAATTTCAGGAT
Organism: uncultured Lactobacillus sp.; assembly: GCA_947641735.1. Classification (GTDB taxonomy): domain Bacteria; phylum Bacillota; class Bacilli; order Lactobacillales; family Lactobacillaceae; genus Lactobacillus. The sequence goes on along the minus strand of CANRQR010000009.1, from coordinate 10,252 downwards.
AATCAGTTATTAATTTTCTCGCTACAATTGCCATATCATTAGCACTCATTTTATTTTCAACTGTTGTCGTCATCCCTAAAAAATTTTTTCTTTTCTCCGGTAAACCATCAACAGTTACGAATTTAGCATTATTGAGTTTCCATTTATAAGCTTGCTGGCGCATTTGATTTAGAAAATTTGTCTCGCTTCCACTAACTGCAATCGCAAGTAAACGAGCTGCATTATTTGCTGACTTTATTAAGGCTGCATCATAGAGCTGTCTTACGGTATATTTTTGCCCTAGCCTAAGCGGAACACTTGCATAATCTTGATTTGAGCCTAAGTCTACTATTTCTTGAGTTGGGGTAACAGTTGTATCCCAAGATATTTTTTTCTCTTTAATTGCTTGTAAAGTTAAATAAACAGTTAAAAGCTTGGTCATTGAGGCAATCGGCAAGCTTTGATTAGCATTTTTAGCGTAAAGAGTTGCTCCATCTTTTGCATTAATTGCTACTGCAGCTTTAACATTTAAATCCACTTGGTCAGTATGATAATTCGATGGCATTCTATATGAGTTAAAATTGTTTTTCCATACAAAAAAACAAATAGCTACTATTACAAATATAATTAACCATAAATACTTTTTCTTAGTTTTCTTCTTTGCATGTCTCATTCGGTCACCCAATTTCTCTTTATGCAATTTAACTCATTTCGTCATTACTTAATTATTTCTCATATTGCTTCATTATCTCTGGAAGATGAGCCGATAATTGAGTTGGTCGAACAATATATTGCCTCTCTGCAATTTTATCAGCAGCTAAAGAATGAATCTCCACAGCAGCTGCCACTGTTTCTAAGTTAGGCGTAAATTGACCACAAAATCCGCCAATAATTCCAGCTAATGTATCTCCCATGCCACCAATAGCCATTCCTGGATTACCAAAAGGATTTAAATAAATATGCCCTGCTTGATCATAAACTTTAGTGTGATTGGATTTCAAAACCAGAATTGCATTCTGATTTTTAACTAATTTATTCAAACCTGCTTGATTCAATTCATCATTCTGATCAGAAATTTTTATTCCACTTAATCGTTCCCATTCCATTTGATGAGGAGTAAAAATCAGAACTTTTGAATTTAATGGTAGTAAATCATTTTGCTGACCAATTAAATCTAGTGCACTAGCATCTAAGATTAGTGTTTGCTTTAAGCTAATGTTATCTCTAACTAGCCTTAATATTTGCTCTGCTTTTTCATCTAATCCAAGACCCATTCCGCAAATTACTACATCAGAGCTTTTAATTAAATTTTTTAACTCTATGCTTTCATCCCAATTAAGAGCCATAATCTCTGGATCTCGAGTATGAAGAGCAGCAATATTGACTTGGTCTGTAGCTACTGTCACTAAACCTGCACCACTGTTCAATGCACCTTCTGCTGCCATAATTAGTGCTCCACCATATTTTTTACTACCTCCAATTAGGAGTAAACGACCATAATTTCCTTTATGTGTAGCACTTTTTCTTTTCTTTATTACTCGAGATATTAATTCTTGTGAAATAGATTCCATATTTATCCTATCCAAAAAAGCTCATCTAATCGATGAGCTTTAATTTAAATACTGTCATTATTTTCTTTTTTTGCAAGTTGTACTGCATATTTAGTTAATTTATCTGCAGCTACTTCACGTGCATCAGTTTGAACACTTAAAGCATAATGTTCTAAATTATCTCTAAGCTCTTGTGAAATTGAACTTTCGTACTTTCCTAATTCACTATCACTAAATGGCTTAAGAAAATCAGTTATATTGTCAAACAAACGCTCCATTGCATAACGCAATTTTTTATCATCAACACGTTTACTTGATGCAATCTGCTTTTTAATTCTTTCAAGGCTATGAATAGTATGTGGTAATAAAATATATTCATCTTTTCGTCTTTGCCAAATGATTACGCCATTGGTTTCAATATCATTTAAATTATTTTGTACTTCATCTAAATTACTATCTGGACCAAAAGAATAACTCAAAGAATTATCATCTAGGTAAGCTGCATAATTATCATGCTTATCGTCTGCATCACCATTGTAATTATCCAAAAAGTTACGGGCTGCATTAATATCATGTTGAATTTCTCTCTTTTGAGCTACACTCAAGTATTCCGGATCATAATCTTGATAAAGATGCGTGCCTTCTTCAAATTGAACTAATAATTGCTCATCCTGTGCATCCTTTAATATTTTGTCAATTTTTTTATAGGTATCAGTTCCTAAATAAAAATCTTTCTCATCAATATCAAAATTGAAATCATTGTAACAAGTATCACGCAATCCTAGTAAAGTCATATATGTATTTTTTTTCAATTTTGTCCACCTCTTTCAATCGTTATTTTACTCTTTTTCTAGATAAGCAGGTAGTTTTTAATTCAAGATAGACTTTTATAACTTAACCTATTTATTGCGTTGTTCATCTAAAAAACTTTTAAAGTTTGCTAATTGATTTTTTCTTTGCTCACTAAAAGCTGTTGCTCCTGAATTCACATAAGCTTTAAAAAGTTTTCTTATTATTGGTTCCCAAACATTCTTTTGAGTAGAACTATTTTTTATCAAACGAGTAGCTAATTTATATGTCATTTTAGGCGTTAACAGCTTCCTGAAATAAATTTGATTGGTGTCACTGACTGTTAGATATAGCATTTCAATAAAATCTTTTCTTTCCGTATCGTTTGTATTTTTTAGCCATTCAGCAATTGCCTTCCATGAAACTTCGGATGTGCTATCTAATTGCTTTAAAACTACAAATTGATCATCGATAACGTGCCAAGTAAACATATCATGCTGAAGTAAACTATTTCCAGAAGCTGCCACAATAGTACAATAATCTTTTTCTCCAATCAGATCATCTTGCAATATGCCAATCAATGAGCCTTGCGGAATATATTTATGAATTTTACCCTTTAATTTTAAGAATCTATCCTTTAATCGTTCTTGATTATGAAAACCTGGTCCATCAAAGCAGTCGATTCTACCAATATGAGACAAGTCGGATTCTTTTAGGTTCAATGCAACGGCAAACGCTAAATTTCCACCCTTTGAATGCCCACCAAGATAAAATTTTCCTGAAAACAAATTTTTGATTTTTCGATAATAAGAACGAGCAAAATAATGAGCTGGTACCCAATCATTAAAAGACATATTAAAATTTTCTTTCCAACCGATGGTAGTAGCCGTTGTTCCCCGATATGCAATATAATATTGATTCTCTGCAATACAAAAGGTAACCGCATTAAATTGCATTTGTGTTTTTGCATCTACTTTACTAACTACATTGCGCCAACATAGGTTTTTAAAGCGTGGATTTTCTAACATAATCTTGATCAGCTTTTCAGTATTCTTTCCACCGAGATTCCCTTGAGTTAAAGTCTTAATCTCGTTATCAGAAGCCAAACTTTGTAAACTATGATGCTGAGGAAGAGTATCAAAATTACAATATGCTAATTGAGAAAAAATCATACTATCTACTTCATTTAAGGGAAATTCATTAAAACTTCGCTTCTCTTTTGCAGCATATACAAGCATATTATCCACTTTTTTCTTCCTCACTTTCTCCGAAAATATTATATAATAGACTTCCTTGGCAGGGGCAAAAAAGGAAACTTAGGTAAGTATCTTACTCAAGTTTCCTTTTTCTTTTTTAAACTTTAATATGTAATTTTTCTAAGACCCTATCAACTTTTGGTCCAATTATCTTTTGAGCTAAACCAAATTTCACTGTTAAAAAGGTATAGAGTAAGCCGCCAATAACTACCGCAAGTGTAACAAGAACAAATGAGGTTGGCCTACGTTCAGGCGAAATAATTTTTCCACCGAAATTAACTACCCCGGTAACTATCACAAACATGGCCATTGAAAAGATTGCAATTCCAATAAATCGTCTCGATGTACGACTACTATTGTATTTGTATCTAACCTTTAGGTGTTTTAAAGAAAGCCAGATAGTAATAATTAATCCAACATTTGTAGCTAGAAGCGGTCCATATACTTTAAAGAATTCAATCATTGGAAGTTGGACAGCAAATTTAATGATAATTCCTAAAACTAGGTATTTTATAGCTAGTCCGTTCTCTGATAGACCTTGTAAAATTGCCATCAAAACTGTAAATAGTCCTAAACTGATAGCAGTAAAAGAAGATAAATACAGGACATTTGAGCCTAGTTGATCATAACCATAAAAAATTGTATAAATTGGCGTTGCAATAGCAGCCATCCCCAATGAAGCTGGAATCATAACAAATAAGAATAATTCCAAGGTGTTTTCAATTTGGTTAGAAATGCTGGCATAATCACGTCGTGCATGGGCACCTGATAAAAGCGGAATAGCAGTTACTGACATTGCAGTTGCTAAAGATACAATAATCATGATTAATTTATTTGCATTTAATCCAAACAATGCATACCATGATTCAATTTGATCAGAACTAGCATGAACAAACATAGCAATCATTGGATGGAAGGTATATTGGTCAATTAATTGAAACAAGGTGATTCCAGAATCAATGATGATAAATGGAATAGATTGATTAATAATTTCCCAGAAAATTCCTGCAGTAGAAATTTTAATTACGTGGTTTGATTGCTCCATTAATGCGTTCAGTTCATTTCGCCTACGATATAAAAACCATACTAAAAGCAAAATTCCAAACACCGCACCAATAGCTGCAGCTAAATTTGATTGAACAACCGCATGAACATAGGATCCGTGTTGAACTTGCATAATAATATAAGCTGTCAATAGCATCCATATCACTCGGGCCAATTGTTCAATAAATTGAGACATAGCTGGAGGCATCATATCTGCATAACCTTGGAAATACCCACGCATGATACTCAAAATTGGAATAATTAAAACTGCATAAGAAAGACTTCTCATCACGGCAACTTGACGTGGATCACTTTTAGCCCCATGCAAAAGTGCACCAATGATATCATCAGTAGCTAAAATTGGAGCACCAAAATACATAATTGCTGCACAAATCACACCAAACATGGCCATCAAAATTAAGCCGCGTCTAAATAGTTTTCGCCCAATATCATACTCATTTAAAGCATTATATTTCGCCACCTGCTTGGCAACCGCCCCGGGAATACCTGCGGTAGAAATAATAATAAATAAACTATAAATGTTATAGCTTTTCGCTGTTAAAGCATTGGCAATGTTCCCATGACTTCCCATCCAGGCATACCATGGAATAATATACAATGCTCCTAAAATTCGTGACACAATAGAGCCAAAAGTCATCCATGCGGAGCCTTTGACCATTGTCTCTTTAGTATTTTTAGTATTGTTTTCCATAAAGATAAATTTTCCCTATATCCAGTTAAGCGTCTGAATTATATATTACTCATTAATGTAAATTGTATTTACAAATATTAATTATTTAGGAAAAACTTAAATTACTTAGCAACAATATTAACAATCTTGTTTGGAATAACAATGACTTTTTTGACATCTTTTCCATCTAAGAATTTTTGAACATGATCAAGAGCAAGAGCTTCTTTTTCTAAGGTATCTTTATCACTATCCTTAGCAGCCTTAAATTTGCCACGAAGCTTACCATTAACTTGAACCATAATTTCAACTGTTGATTCAACTAATTTTGTAGGATCATATTCTGGCCATTTAGCATATGCAATAGATTCATCATGACCAAATACTGACCAAATTTCTTCCATCATGTGTGGAGCAACTGGTGCAAGAAGCTTAACAAAACCTTCTGCATATTCACGTGGAATAGTCTTAGCTTTTTGAGCTGCATTCATAAAGACCATCATTTGACTGATTGCAGTATTAAAGTGTAAAGCTTCAAAGTCTTCTGTAACCTTTTTGACAGTCTCGGCATATACCTTATCAAGTTCACCATCATTTTCGTCAACAATCTTTTCTTGTGGAATTGCCTTTAAATCAAGATCATTAACAAATAGACGCCATACACGATCTAAGAACTTCTTAGTAGATGCTGGACCGTTGTCATCCCAATCAATTGACGCATCTAATGGTCCCATGAACATTTCATACATTCTAAGTGAATCTGCACCATATTCATCGATTACTTCATCAGGGTTAACAACATTTCCTTTAGACTTAGACATCTTTTCATGATTCTTTAAAATCAAGCCTTGGTTGTATAATTTTTGGAATGGCTCCTTAGTTGGGACAACGCCTAGATCATAAAGAACCTTGTGCCAAAATCTTGCATAAAGAAGGTGACGAACAGCGTGTTCTGCTCCACCAATATAAAGATCAACTGGAAGCCACTTCTTAAGTAAATCATAATCAGCTAATTCTTTATCATTATGCGGATCAACATAACGTAAGTAGTACCAGCTTGAACCAGCCCAGTTAGGCATAGTATTGGTTTCACGCTTACCTTTTCTACCGTTCTTATCAACAATATTTACCCAATCAGTCAGATTAGCTAATGGACTTTCCGGGGTACCAGATGGCTTAATGTCAGTTGCATGAGGCAAGCGAAGTGGTAATTCATCTTCAGGTACTAATGAAGTAGTACCATCTTCCCAGTGAATAACTGGAATTGGCTCACCCCAGTAGCGTTGACGACTAAAGTCCCAGTCACGAAGTTTATAGTTAACTTTCTTTTCACCGACATTGTGATCTTCAAGCCATTCGATCATTCTCTTCTTAGCTTCTTCATTGTTTAAGCCATCTAAGAATTCAGAATTGATGTGTTTACCATCTCCACCAAAGGCTTCTTTTTCTAAATTTCCACCTTCAATAACTCGATTGATTGGCAAACCAAATTTAGTTGCAAAAGCATAATCCCGATCATCATGTGCTGGTACAGCCATCACTGCACCAGTTCCGTAACTAGCTAAAACATAATCAGAAATCCAAATTGGTACTTCCTTACCATTTACTGGGTTAATTGCATAGGCACCAGTAAATACACCAGTTTTATCTTTGTTAAGATCGGTTCTTTCAAGATCTGACTTTGATTCAATCTTTTTAATATAAGCATCAACTGCTTCTTTTTGTTCAGGAGTTGTAATTTCTTGAACTAATTTACTTTCTGGGGCAAGAACTGTATAACTTACTCCAAATAGGGTATCTGGTCGCGTGGTAAAGACATCGAAAGTCTTATCGCTATCTTTAACTTTAAACGTAACTTGTGCACCTTCTGAGCGCCCAATCCAGTTACGTTGCATCTCCTTAACTGGTTCTGGCCAATCTAAATCGTCCAAATCTTCAAGCAAACGATCTGCATAAGCAGTCATTTTAAGCATCCATTGACGCATATTACGACGATAAACTGGGTAACCACCACGTTCAGTTTTACCATCAACTATTTCTTCATTAGCAACCACAGTACCCAAATCTGGTGACCAGTTAACAGGGACTTCCGCTTCATAAGCTAAGCCCTTCTTATACATCTGTTCAAAAACCCACTGAGTCCATTTATAATAATTTGGATCTGACGTTGTAACTTCACGATCCCAATCATATGAAAAGCCTAACTTATTAAGTTGTTTTTTGAAGTTAGCAATATTTTCCTTAGTAACTTTTTCTGGATCTTCACCAGTCTTCAAAGCATATTGTTCAGTTGGCAAACCAAAAGCATCCCAGCCCATTGGATGAAGTACATTATATCCTTGAGCCCGCTTCATTCTAGACATAATATCGGTTGCAGTATAACCTTCTGGATGACCTACGTGTAATCCTTTACCAGATGGGAATGGAAACATATCTAGAGCATAATAATTTTTCTTTTTAGGATCATTTCCTGTTTTAAAAGTATCATGCTCTGCCCAGTATTTTTGCCATTTTTTCTCTACAGTCTTGTGATTATACAATTAAATCTCTCCTTAAAACTAAAAAACGTCCTATGATCATAAAATCATAGGACGAAGTTCATTTCGCGTTACCACCTAAGTTCCACACATATTGTGCGACACTCGTGCCCCTTAACGCGGAAAGCAAACGATAGACTTTACCTATAAGGGCAAGTTCACAAGACAATTGTTAAGCTTTGCACCAACCAGCTCATCTCTAATAACAACCATAACTTGCTACTACTCCCTAGTCTTTATTTTTTTATGGATAATGATTATAATTTACCACATCTACTAGAAATTACAAGAGGAGAAATATTTTTGAAAAAGAAACATAATAATTTAACCATCCATGATACCCTAATTCCGGGATTTATTTTTTTAATTCTCTATGTAATCTGGGCACTTTTAGTTATTAATCAAACTTCATTTATTCATTCTTTTGATAAAACTATTATTGATCTAGTTTCTAATAACAATGCAACTAATATAGCAATTGCAACTAAGTTAACAGTAATTGGCAATACTAGTACCTTAACAGTAGCAACAATAGTATTATTCATCGGATTATTATTCGCTAAAAAGTTTGCTTATGCTTTTTTTACGGCGGGATTAATGATTTGTGCTAATGGATATAACTGGATTACTAAGCATGCAGTTGAACGACATCGACCTTTGGTCCATCACTTAGTTTATGCCGATGGCTATAGTTTCCCATCAGGACACTCTGTAGGAAGCGCCACATTCTTCGGCATTCTAATTGTGCTAACTATTTTATTAGTTAAAAGTAAGTTTTGGCAAACTATATTAATTATTATTTGGGCTCTCTTCCCGCTTTTTATTGGGTACACTAGAATTTTCTGTCACGTTCATTACCCTTCTGATGTTGTTGGCGGGTGGCTAGAAGGAACGACTTTTGTTTTACTGGGTTTTTCAGTTTTATACCATCTATACTTAAACAAAAAATATGAATAAAAAAGCTAACTGAGATCAAAATTCTCAGTTAGCTTTTTTCGTATGCAATTTTTTTCTGTTTGTATAGTTGATTAAGTAATAAAGATAGAATGATGACGATTAAAGAGACAACATACACTGACTCTTAAGCAAAATACCCAAAAAGAAGTATAAATTGGTACTAAAATTAAAGCTAAGTCTGCGGCTACTAAAATGAGTAACATATTTAGTATTACTTTTATTTTACATATTCACTCACATAGTTTTTTAGCGCTTCTACCTTATCTGTATGTTCCCAAGGTAAATCAATATCAGTTCTTCCAAAATGGCCATAAGCAGCCGTTTGACGATAAATAGGACGTCTTAAGTTCAACATTTCGATAATACCTGCTGGTCTTAGATCAAAAACATTTCGAACTGCTTCAACTAATAAATCTTCACTTACCTTACTTGTTCCATGAGTATCAACCATAATTGAAACTGGGTGAGCTACTCCAATCGCGTAAGCTAATTGAATTTCACATTGATAAGCTAAATCTGCAGCAACAATATTTTTGGCTACATATCTAGCAGCATAACTAGCACTCCGGTCAACTTTAGTTAAATCCTTCCCAGAGAAAGCACCACCACCATGACGAGCATATCCACCATAAGTATCAACAATAATTTTACGACCAGTTAAACCTGAATCTCCTTTAGGCCCACCGATAACAAAACGACCTGAAGGATTGATCAAAAACTTAGTACTCTCATCAAGATATTGAGATGGAATAACTTTTTTAATAACCATATCAATCATGGCCTCACGAATTTCATCATTAGTTACTGTTGCATCAGTTTGAGTAGAAATGACAACTGTATCAACACGTTTTGGCCTATTTTCCTCATCGTATTCAACAGTCACTTGTGCTTTTGCATCTGGTCTTAACCAATCAAGACGTCCTTCTTTACGAAGACTAGCCACGCGACGCATTAAAGAGTGCGCTAAAGAAATAGGTAGTGGCATTAGTTCGGGAGTTTCTTTAATGGCAAACCCAAACATTAGACCTTGATCTCCAGCTCCAATTTTATCTAAATCATCTTTATCTTCATGATTTTCACGTGTTTCAAGCGATTCATTAACACCACCGGCTATATCACTTGATTGTTCATCAATATCAACTAAAATAGCACAGTTATTTCCATCAAAACCAAGTTCTGGACGATTATAACCAATCTCTAAAATGGTTTTTCTAACTACTGATTGAATATCAACGTAAGCAGACGTTGATATTTCTCCAACTACTAAAACAAGACCAGTAGTAACAGTAGTTTCGCAGGCTACTCGTCCATTAGGATCCCTGGCCAAAATTGCATCTAAAATCGCATCAGAGATTTGATCAGCAACTTTATCTGGATGTCCTTCTGAAACTGATTCTGAAGTAAATAAACGTTTTTCTTTTTTCATAGAGTCCCCCATCTTTCGGTTACAAG
>CANRQR010000008.1 GCA_947641735.1 uncultured Lactobacillus sp. | reverse complement strand
CATGATCATAAATCAAAATAAGCTCATTTCCTACTTTGGGGATGAGCTTATTTTTTTGTTTGAGATAAAATATAAGTATGAAAGAAAGGGTGAGGGTTAGTGAATGATATTCAAGTGATTCAAGCGGATATCACAAAATTAAAAGTTGATGCAATCGTTAATGCAGCTAATAGAACACTTCTAGGTGGCGGTGGAGTTGATGGGGCAATTCATCGTGCAGCTGGTCCAGAATTACTAGCAGAATGTAGAACTCTTCATGGTTGTGAAACTGGCGAAGCAAAAATTACTAAGGGGTATAACTTGCCTGCTAAATATGTTATTCACACTGTAGGACCAGTTTATAATCCGAATTTTGCTCAAAAAGATGCAGAACTTTTAGCGAATTGTTACCGCAATAGTCTTGATCTGGCTAAAAAGTATAATTTACATTCAATTGCTTTTTCTTGTATTTCAACTGGTGTGTATGGGTATCCAAAAGTAGCTGCTGCAAAAATTGCGGTTGAAACTACTAAGAATTGGCTTAAACAACAAAAATTTAATATTAAAGTCTACTTTTGTGTATTTGATTCAGAAAATAAAGCCATATATAATAAATTAACGTCTTAACTAAAGTGAGGAGTTTTAGATGAGTTTAAAATATGCAAAACGAAGTCAGGTGATTTGGTTTGCTATCTTGGCTGCAATTAAGGCTTGTAATATCTTATTTGTGGCTTATATGATTAAAATTATGCTGAATGTGGCATCATCGCATTCAAAGGATGTAATGCACTTGGTGCGTTTAGCAGCTTTAACAGCTTTAGGGCAGCTATGCTTCATGATGAGTAATTTCATCTATGAGCGTGTAAAGATGGGAATCATTCGTGATGTTAATATGGTTTTCAAGCAGGCTAATTTACAATATTTGGTTGATCAAGGTGAAACCGATATAAAAAATGGCTTGTCACTTATGACGAATGACTTGAAACAAATTGAAACAAATCGAATTACAGCTCAACTTGATATGATTTATCAAGGCTTAACTTTTATTGGCTCATTAGCTTTTGCCTTATATAATTCCTGGCAAATGACGATTATTTTCGTAGTTGCGATGGCGGCTCCAGCCGTTGTACAAATTTTTACTAGTAGAATCATTACTAAAAAATCTAAAATTTGGGCTAAAACAAATGCTAATTATACTCAAAATGTTTCTGATTCATTAAATGGGGCCCAATCAGCTAAACTCTATAATGTTAGAAACAATATTGTAGTAAGAGCAACAAAATCAGCTCAAAATATGGAAAATGCTCTGCGAAATATGAACTTAACTCAAGCTTGGGCCTTAGAATTAATTTATTCTGCTGCTGAATTATTCTGTTTCATTATTCCATGTACGATTGGTGGCATAATGATGATGCAGGGAAGCTTAAGTGTTGGTACTTTATTTATGATGGTAGATTTGGCAATGAACTTTATTACGCCAGTCGTAACCTTGTTTAATGAATTTAACCAAGTTAAATCAACCGTTCCAATGTGGAAGAAAACACAAAAAGCCCTTAATTATGAAATAAAAGAAAATTCAGAGAAAGCCAAGAAGTTTGAAGGACTAGATGTAAAAAATCTTTCGTATCAAACTAAGGCAGATAAGCATACAATTTTTACAGATGTTAATTTACAGGTTAAACCTGGAGAAAAGATTCTTCTCATGGCTCCAAGTGGTTGGGGCAAAACCACTTTGCTGCGCCTAATGCTTGGTTTAAAGAAGCCAGTAAAGGGTAAAATTTTGATTAACGGAAAGAATGTAACTGGGGACTGGGCAAAAGCTCATAATTATTTCTCTTATGTTAATCAAAAACCTTTTATGTTCGATGATACGTTGTGGTTCAATATTACCTTAGGTAGAAAGGTTAGCGACGAAAAATTAAAGGAAGTTATTCATCTAGCTGGTTTAGATGAATTAGTTAAAAAAGAGGGGCTTGACCATAAAGTTGGCGAAGCTGGCAATGGTTTATCAGGTGGACAAATCCAACGAATTGAAATTGCTCGTGCCTTATTGTCAGGGCGACCAATTTTGTTAGCTGATGAAGCTACGAGTGCTCTAGATCCGAACTTGTCTCTAGCAATCCATGAAACTCTTTTGAAAAATCCTGATGTTGCAGTAATTGAAGTTGCTCACAAAATTTCACCAAAAGAAAAAGCGATGTTTAATAAAATTGTTCACTTAGACATGAGTGAAGGAAGTAAAAACAAAAATAATTAAAAAATAAGCTTGAGAAGTTTTATACCTCTCAAGCTTATTTCTTTAGTTTAATTTTGCAAAAAAATTAGTAAAAATTTTTTCTTGCTTCGGATCGTTCAATAGCTTATCTGGTCGCCATTGAATACCTAACATTGTTTGATCAGTTGATTCAATAGCTTCAATAATACCATCAGGAGCAGTTGCAACAATATTAAAGTTGTTAGCAATAGTCTTAATAGCTTGATGGTGGTTGCTATTAACATAGGGATGAGTTCCTACAGCTTTAGCAAGTTCACTTTCATCAGTTACATTAACGTGGTGACTTTCTAAAGAGAGATCATTTGGCTGAATATGTTGAACACCTGCACCAGAATTTTGAGCATAAATATCTTGGAAAAGTGTACCGTTAAAAGCAACATTTAACATTTGCATTCCGCGGCCAATTCCTAAAATTGGTAAATTGGAATCATGGGCATTTTTGATTAAGTTTAGCTCAAATTGATCTCGATGTGGATCAGTTTCTCTAAGCTCGGGAAGTGGCTCTTCATTATAAAAAATTGGTGTGATGTCAGGGCCGTCGCTAAGAATCAGAGCATCGAAATTGACACTAGGCACTGGCATCGTCTTTAAGCTTACTGGAGCAAAGACAAGAGGAAGAAATCCTAGTTTTACAACAGTATCAACAACACTTCGATCAACAATTACCTCATTATTTTTAATACCTGCACTAATACCGATAGTTTTCATAAAGAAACACTCCTTTAACAAGTTAGGCGTTGCGAGATTGGGAAGAAAATTGCATGATTAAATAATTAATCAGTAGGGTAATCCCAGTTGCTGCAAATACCCATTCATAAGTAAACATACCAGAAATAGTTGAACCTAGTAAAGACCCTAAGACCGCCCCAACTGCTTGGAAGGATTGGTTGTAAGAAAAGACTCTACCAAATGCTTCTGGTGGAACATTCAAAGTAAGAATTGTTTGAGCAGCTGGCAGTAAGCCAGCACTGATAATTCCTAATAAGAAACGCCAGAAAGCTAATGACCAGGCATTAGGAATAAAAGTCATTGGAATAAATAAAATAGTAGCAATTAATAATCCCCATCGCAAAACTTTTTCAGCACCAACACGATCCATTAAGTGACCAATATGTGATGCAGAGAGCATTGTACCAAGACCGGGTGTAGCCGCAACAATCCCGGCGATTAGGGCAATATTATTACTGTGCGGCATTAAAGATTTAACATAAAGAGAGACAATGGGATCGATAGACATAGTTGAAGATTGAACAATCATTGTCGTCACAAACATAATGATAATTAATTTAACATTAGGTAAGTCTTGCAGTATTTGTCCCATTGGTTTCATCTTTTCTCGGGAAACTGGCGTGAAGTCTTCTTTTACTAATAACCATGTTCCTAAGAAAGTTAAAAACATTAGTCCGCCAGTAATAAAGAAGGGGATGCGATAACCGAAGGCGCTTGATAAGGCACCACCAATTAGAGGTCCCACTAAGTTACCCGCAGTTCCTGCAGTCATCATTTGACTCATTACCCAGCCACTACGCTGGTGCGGTGTCTCACCTGCCATGAGCGCCGTTGCGTTATTAATATAGCCTGAAATAAGCCTTGTAAGAAACGCATACAGATAATAAAAAGTGCACTTTGAGCTAGGCCTGTAATAAAGATCGTTAAACTCATAACGCCAGCAGCACGCATGCACATTAATTTTCTACCTTTACGATCGGCTAAATTACCCCAGTAAGGGGAAATAATGGCCTGGGCAATAAAAGTCATGGCAAATGCTAACCCTGAGTAAAGGTTTAATTGTAGTTTATTATAATGACCTAGTTCAGCCATAAATAAAGAAATAAATGGCATTGTCATTGAATAACCTAATCCTGTAATAAAACAACCGAGCCATAGAGTATAAAAAGTTTTATGCCAACCATTTGGTAAAGTGCTGGCTTGTGATTTATTCACCTAGTCATCTCAATTCTAAATTACTTTTTAATTTATAATAGGATTATTTTAGCACAGTGTTTTAAAAGTAATTATTTTCATCTTATTAACTTGTTTAATTTTCTTAAAAAAGTAATGCGGATAGTCTTCTAACATGCTAATATTGATTAGCACAATAAGGTAAAGGTAGAGAATAGTGAATAAGATGGAAGATTCTAAAGATAAGAAAAAAGTTTTAACTAGAGAAGAGTATCGAAAGCGACTAGCAAGCCATGGTAAAGTAAACGTTTGGGACTTATTCTTAAATCGGCCATACATTTCAGTAGCTTTAATTGTGCTAGCAATTCTATTTATTATGACCAAGTGGTGGCTTGGTCTAGTAATTTTAATAATTGCTGCAATTGCTGGAGCATTTATCATTGTAAAAAGTAAAAATCCTGACAGAACTCTTAGTTTGGAATTTAAATTAGGTGGGAATAAGACACTTCATTTACTTAAAGCATTGCAGTTAGGAGCTTCAATGATCATGTTTTTGTCCACTTATATGCGACAAGTTGTTACTATTAATTTTCAAACTACTGGCTCACAAGATATGTTAAAAATGCTCCAAGGTGCGGCTGCTAGCACCAATAATGTTTATGCGGCTCAAGGAGCAAATGTAGTTGGATTACTGGATAGCTTATTAGGCGGTAGTTTGTGGGGGACCTACCGCTATGCGACAAATAGTGGTCAATTTATGAATGATCCGGCAGGTAGATGGATTATGATTTGGACCTTCCTTTTAATGGTAGCCCCTGCTATTTGTGTTTTGGCACAATTCTTTAGAGAACCGTATTCACGTCGAGCTATGCTAGTGGGGTCAGGTATTTCAACAGTTTTATTTGTTTTGACGCCAACTATGATTAATCGATGGGCATATCAATTTGCCATTAATCACCAAATTAATCCAGCACAGATTGGTCAAATGTTTAGTGTTGGCTATATGGCCTATTTTGGCATGGGATGTAGTATTCTAGTATTTGTAATTGCTATTATTCGCAGCATTAAACGAGATAAATTTTAATGAATGAAGATAAAATTGCTACTATAATTTAGGTAGCAATTTTTTATTTGGAGAAAAAAGATGAGTTTTGATCAAAGAAAAGTAGAAATTAACAAGCAAATGATTTTAATGCCCATTAATACTGGTGTAAGTGAAAAAGATATTTTAAAGCAAGCAGAGGAAATAAAAAAACTCCAACCTGAGATGATGGAGTGGAGAATTGATTATTTTAAAGACGTAGTTTTAATGAACAGGTTACTTGAAGTGGCAGGAAAAGTGAAAAATGTGATGGGGACTATTCCTATTTTAATTACATTTCGTAGCCAAAAATTCGGCGGCAAAACTGAATTAGATAGTGAAGATGCATATTTAAACTTAGTAAAAATCGTAATTGATTTTAAATTAGGATATGCTGTTGATATCGAGCAAGGGCACGTTTCTGATAGAGTAAAAGGTTTAATTGAAGATGCAAAATCTAAGGAAGTCCAAGTGGTACTTTTTTAGATAAAAAAACTCTTTCGGAAAAGTGACCGAAAGAGTAAAGTTAAGGAAAGCTACAAAATGTTATATGAAAGCGCTTTAACCGCCTTCATAGATTATTATAGTAGAGTGTGAGCTGAAGTGCAAATGTTTTTTTCAGAGATGAGGAATAAATTTGAATAACGATCCACTTATATTTGAATTTGCGATAGCTAAAGATAAACCATCCAGTTTTAATGGTAGTAAGGATACTACCTGTCCTTTTTGTGATGTGGAAAATTTAAGGGATATTTATCAAACCAATGGTCCAATGATCTGGCTGGCTAATCGTTTTCCAACTTTAAAAGATACAAAACAAACAGTATTAATTGAATCAGATGAACATCATGGGGATGTTGCTACATATTCACAAGAATATAATCGCCGCTTAATGAAGTTTGCTCTTGAATGTTTCGACAAGATGAGGAAAAACAGAGAATTCAGATCAGTTCTTTGGTATAAAAATTTTGGACCTAAGTCTAATGGATCACTGTCTCATCCACATATGCAAATTGTTGGTTTGTATAAAGAAGATGGCTATAAATATATTCATGAAAATAATTTTACTGGAATTACTGTTTTTAAGACAAATAATATGGAAGTTAATTTCGCGACACATCCAGTTCAAGGCTTTCAAGAATTAAATGTTAATTTAATAGATAAAAACGGCTTAAATCTTTGGGCGGATTGGATTCAATACGCTATCCGTTATACTTTAGAAGAGATGTATGGGGGAAAATGTGATTCATATAACCTATTTTTCTATCCCAATAAAGACGGAATCTGTTGTAAAATTATCCCACGTTTTTATGCGCCGCCTTATTTTGTAGGATATAAATTATCTGAGTGTAATGATAATAACACCTTGAGAAAAGAAGCGAAGAGATTATTAAATTTTGTACAAAAATCTTGAAATAATATTTCAGTACCTTAGAATGTTGAATAGAAATAGAGGTACGTTATGGATTTATCTACTAAAGTTTTAAACAATTATCCTAATTTTAAGGGAGCATCTAAAAAGATTGCCGATTATTTATTGGCTCATCCAAAGACTTTTTTACAAGAAGATGCACAAGGCTTGGGAAAAATTACTAAAACTAGTGCTGCTTCGATGATTCGTTTTTGTCAACAATTGGGGTTTAAGGGCTTAAAGGATTTTCAAATTCAACTTGCTCAAGATACACCACAAGAAAGTGAAAATACAATTGAACCGATTGTGGATAATCATGATAATCCACATATCGTTTTACAAAAACTTCTGTCAAGTATTGAACATAATACTGAAAAAACAGCTCATTTGATTGATGGAATGGCCTTAAATCAAGCGATCAATTTTTTGAAAAATGCTGATCGAATCTATTTAGCCGGTGTTGGTGCCTCCAGCTTACCTGCTCAAGATCTTTACTATAAATTTATTCGTAGTGGTAAAAATGTCATTTTTAATCAAGATATTCATATTGCCTTAGAGAGAATTTGTTATTCCCATTCGACAGATGTTTTGGTTATTTTCTCTTATAGTGGCCTGACTCAAGAAATATTATTACTTGCTGAACAAGCACGTAAGAATCATACTCCGATTATTGCGGTGACTCGTTCTCATCAGTCTCCCTTGGTTGAAGTCAGTGATGTAGTTTTAGGTGTATCAACAGATGAAAAGCTGCTTAGAGTAGGTGCGATAAATTCACTTTTTTCTGAAGTATTTGTCTCAAGTGTCTTATTTTTAGCAACGATTAATCAAGATTTACCTAGATTAGAAGAAAAGTTTAAAGAAACAGAACTAGTAACTAATCAATTAAAGAAATTAGATGAGTAGTATTCTAATAATGAATTAAATAAAGAACGTAACCTACTAGAAAAGATGCACTTAAGCATCTTTTTCTTTTGAAATTAAAAGCTATCTTGATATAGGATAATAAAAAGTTTTAAAATAACTTTATAATAAAAGATACTGATATAATATATAAGATAACGTAAGTTAAGTTTTGTCTAATTCTAATAAGAAAGGCGATTGCTTTATGTTAAAGGGTAGAATTACTGACATTATCCAAAAGTATGATATTGATGCAGGTGTAATTGTTAAGTATGGCGATCAAATTATGTATCAACATCAAGCTGAGAAAATTTTTCCAGCAGGAAGTTTGATTGACTTAGCTATTGCTGCATATATTGAAGATCAGTGGAAAAAGACCCCTGAAGTTGTGGATGAAAAAATGGAAGTTACTGATCTTTCTCGTGTGCGTGGCGCTGGTATTATTGGTGATTTACGTCGTACTAATTGGAGCGTTCGAGACCTAGTTTATTTAACTAGTGCACTATCAGATAATGTAGCTACTAATCTATTAATTGAGAAATTTGATATTTATGAAATTGATGAGTGGTTAAAACAGAATTATCCCGGCATCCGATTGGGAAGAGAGTTAATGCGCTATTCGGCTAACGATCAAGATAACGAATGTACAGCTGCTAGTGTTGATAAGTTGATTACACATTTAATGACTACTCAGAATCTCTTCTGTGCTTTAGTGCGTAAAGGATTGAGTAATCATACTATTCCAACAGATTTAACTTTTTATGGGGAGAATCTTCTTACCTACAATAAATTGGGCCGAGATCGTCAGGCATGCCATGAGGTTTGTGCTTTTATGACAAAAAAAGCACCAGTATTTTGCACGGTTTTGAGCAGTTATGAGGGAAGAAATATAGGGGATAGATTATTCTTCCAAGAATTAAGTAAGTTGATTTTTTCACATGTGAAAAGTGCTGACTTTGAAAAATAGGAATCCTAAGAATAGATAAGGATTCCTATTTTTTATAAACTAAATTGCAAGGGTAGAAAATAGTGAGCGAAGGAACAATTTTTGAAAAATATTTTTCGAAAAATAGATATGTATTCTAAAAATTTTAGAATACATTGGCTAGAGTATGTCGCTTTGTTTATCGGAATAGATATTTTTACGCAGATGCTAATCATTCCGTTATTCAGGTATGTAACAACTGGAATTTTAAAAGCTAGTGCAATTCCGTTTGTTTCATATCAAAACATTGTTACCATTATTACCACGCATACTGGAGTTGCTCTCCTACTAATCGTGGAATTAGTTATCCTGCTTTTAGTAATTTATGGTGTATTTGCCTTAATATTATGGGGAATTAGAGAAATTTCTCAGAATCAATTTTCCCTTAAATTACTATTTAAAGAATTATGGCAGACATATCGTTCCGTTCGAGTAGGGTCCATCTTATTACTAGGCCTATATTTCTTATTAATTGTACCTTTTGCAGATATGGTTTATCGAACGCCGTTATTAGCCAAAGTTCAAATTCCAGAATTTATTTTGGATTTTATGACTAGAAATATTTGGCTGGTTAGTGGATTGATAATTTTTTATTTGCTAGCTTTTATTTTTGGTATCAGATTGATTCTGACGCTTCCCTTGATGATTTATCAAGAAAAAAAGACATGGATTGCGATGAAAGAAAGCTGGAAGTTAACTAGCCACAAAAATTGGTGGACCCTCTTAAGTAGCTTATTAGTTGCAGGAATCTGTGTGAGCGTAATTTTAGTTAGCTGCAATTTAATAATTTATTTCTGTCAATTGGGATTAGATCATTTGCCAGAAAAGCTTAGCTTTAGTTTTGCTATCTTTAATCTGTTACTGGTCCAAGTAATTAGTGAATTAATGGCGATTTGGATTAGTGTTATTTCTATTTTAATTGTCGTCACACCGTTAAATAGTTTTAAGTGGGAAGATCAGAAAAAAGTAAAAAGTAAAAAGACAATTAAAATAGTAGATTCCTGCTTAATAATCGTTTTTGTATTAGCTGCAGGAATCAATAGTGCCTTGTATTTAAAGGGAGCAGATATGCAGCGCCCAGTCACTATTTCACACAGAGGAGTAAGTGATAAAAATGGAGTTCAAAATACTATCCCAGCTCTAGAAAAGACAGCAAAACTTCATCCAGATTATGTGGAAATAGACTTGCATGAAACAAAAGATAATCAGTTTGTAGTTATGCATGACGAAAATCTGAAAGAGTTAGCTGGTATTAATAAAACTCCAAAAGATTTAACTTTAAAGCAGTTGACCAGAATTACGCTTCATGAAGATGGGCACCAAGCTAAAATCGCCAGTTTTGATCAATACCTAAAAGCTGCTAAGAAATTAAATCAAAAATTATTAATCGAAGTTAAGACAACGCCTAATGATTCTCCAAAAATGCTCCAGAATTTTAATCAAAAATATGGCAAGCTAATTATTAAGCGTAAATATCAAGTTCAGTCATTAGATTATCGTGTTATTGAAGGATTACATCAAATTAACCCTAAGCTATTTGTCTTGTATATCCAGCCCTATAATTTTACTTATCCCCAAAGTGTTGCAGATGGGTATTCAATGGAATATTCTACTCTAAACAATGATTTTATATGGCAGGCTCAACTTCAGAATAAGCTGGTGTATGCTTGGACAGTTAATAGTCCACAAATGATGATGAAGATGATGTATGACAATGTCAATGGAATTATCACCGATCGACTAGCTGAATTAAATGAGACAGTTAAAGATTTTGAAGATAATCGTAGTTACGCTAATAAGCTATTAAACTTTATTTTAATATTGCCTGATGATAATAAATAATTAAGTGTAAAGCATCCCTTACTGGGATGCTTTTTTACATAGAAGAAAATGCTTATATTTTGATAAAGAAAGCGCTTCATGATAAAATAGGTATATACCAATTATTAAAGAATAGTTAAAAACTATTAATAAAAGGGGGATTATAAAGATGAGTGATAGATCAAATGCAGTCAACGCATGGGTAAACAAAAATATAATGCCTATTGCAGCAAAAATTGGTGCCTTTAAGCCATTGATTGCCATTCGTGATGGAATTGCAATGGCTATGCCACTGATCATTGTAGGTTCATTATTTATGGTTATTAATGGTTTTCCAATCACCGCATGGACCAACTTTTTAACTAAAACTGCTGTTCATGGAGTGAGTTTGTCACAGATTCTGGTTAAAGTAAGCAATGGATCTTTCGGAATTATGGGATTAATTGCAGCTTTTGGAATTGCATGGAGCTATGCTAATCAATATAAAACGGATGGCGTTTCTGCTGGGATTATCTCAGCGTCAGTTTTCTTTATTGTGACACCAAGTATTATGAGTGGAGGAAAGACTCCTGCTGAAGGCTTTCCATATGTTTATCTTGGAAGCCGTGGATTGTTTGTAGCAATCTTTTTAGGTTTACTTAGCGCTTGGATTTTTCAATGGTTTATTAATCATAATATTCAGATTAAAATGCCTGATACAGTTCCACCTGCAGTCGCAAAGAGCTTCTCTGCCTTAATTCCAGGTACAGTTTGTATCTTTTTAGCAGGATGTATCTACTGGCTATTTTCATGGGCCCACTGGGGTAACTTACATGATGTAATCATGAATATTCTAGCCAAGCCATTAGGATTATTAGGTAATACCTTACTGGGAACTTTAGCATCAATTATTTTGGTAAGTTTATTCTGGTTTGTCGGTATTCATGGAGGAAACGTAGTCAATACGGCTATGTCTCCAATCTGGTTAATGCAAACCGATGCTAATAGAGTGCTGAATCAATCAGGGAAATTAGATTTAGCCCATGGTGGTAATATTATTACTCAGCCATTTATCGATAATTTTGTATATATGGGCGGAGCAGGTGCTACTTTAGGATTAGTTTTATGTGTGGGTTATTTAGTTTGGAAAAAACGTGCAAGTAAACAAAATGAAATTTTGGCTCCATTAACTATTGTTCCAGGAATTTTTAATATTAATGAGCCTACTATGTTTGGTTTGCCAGTAGTTTTGAACCTAAGCTTAATTATTCCGTTTATTATTGCACCTATGTTTAATGCTATTACTACTTATACAGCAATGAAATTGGGCTGGGTGCCACTATGTAACGGAACGGTTATTCCATGGACAATGCCGCCGCTTATTTCAGGATTTTTGGCAACTAATAGTATTGCCGGCTCAATCTTGCAGCTGTTTAATATCATTGTTGATATTTTGATTTACTTACCATTTATGAGTGCTCTAAATAAACGGCAAATTGTTGAAGAAAGTAGAAAGGGTTAGAAATATGGTTACGAGAATAATTAGTGCAAATACTAGCGAAATTTTAAAAATGGACGGTACTCAATTAAAACAAAGTATCAAGGCTAGTGAAGGTCGAACTGTTTTAAGTGAAAATGTGGTTACTGAGCCAGCAATTGATAATCTAACTACTTCAGAAATTGCGGCCGCTTTTGGAGCAGACTTAATTTTATTAAATCTATTTGATACCTTAAATCCTAAAGTAAGCGGCTTGGAAGTGGATAAACCAGAAAATACGGTTAAAAAACTTCAAAAATTAACTGGACGCCCAATTGGAGTAAACTTGGAGCCAGTTGATGAGAAAGCAGAGATGGAATCAACTAAATTGCAGATTTCTTCTGGTAGAACTGCAAATGTTGAATCAATGAGAGCAGCTGAAGAGTTAGGATTCAATTTCGTTTGTTTTACTGGAAATCCTGGGACTGGTGTAACTAATAGAATGATCGCTAAAGCTGTAAAAACAGCTAAGAAAAATTTTTCAGGTTTAATTATTGCTGGAAAAATGCATGGAGCTGGCGTGGATGAACCAGTAGCCAGTGAAGAATCAGTTAAAGAGTTTTTGGATGCAGGTGCAGACGTTATTTTGGTTCCTGCTGTTGGAACAGTTCCAGGTTTTACTAGTGAAGAATTAATTAATATAGTAAAAATTGTTCATAAACATGGTGGACTAGTAATGAGCACGATTGGAACTAGTCAAGAAAGTTCTGGAGCTCAAACAGTCCATGATATTGCCTTACAAAATAAAATTTGCGGTATTGATATCCAACATATTGGAGATGCAGGTTGGG
Source organism: uncultured Lactobacillus sp. (assembly GCA_947641735.1). GTDB lineage: Bacteria > Bacillota > Bacilli > Lactobacillales > Lactobacillaceae > Lactobacillus. The sequence goes on along the minus strand of CANRQR010000008.1, from coordinate 36,881 downwards.
GAGTAGTGCCACCAACGGATACTATTTTCGAATTAAGTAAGACAATTCGTGGGATGAATCATACAATTTCCCGGATGGCACGTTCAATTAATCGGTAAAAAGATAATAAATAATATATAAAAAGAAGATATCTTAGCAAAAGTTACTTTGATATCTTCTTTGTTTTTAATATTCAGTTTTACCTAAATCATCTTCTGGGCGGTGGAGCTGTAGACGCAAGCCGTAGACAGAAAATTCTTCACCGTCTTCTTGGCGGTTAAGTTTAATACGTAAATGGTCTCCATCTTGTTCGAACTCCACTTCATTTCTAGTGTCAATCCAAGCTGCCTCTTCAACGTGAGGAACATGCTTTAATTCGATACTTTCTTCAAGTGGAATATGGATGAAAACATAGCGTTGATATTTAGCAATGGCATTATAAAAGACATGAACATTGTCTTCATCTGCCTTTATCTCATGGTCAGCCCGACTTTCATAGTAAGCATGTCCAAAGCGACTAATCCAATTACGCAAAGTTTTCATTGCAGGATCTGATTCGGCTTTAATTGATCCATCGGCGTTTAATTCAACTTCGAAATAGATATTCATATCGTCTAATCTAGCAGCGATTAATTTTGCTAGAACATCAGGAGAAATTAATTTTTCTGCTGGTCTTTTTTGACAAAATTTAATTGTATATTTTTGACAAGCTGCTTGCAGGTCTGCCATTTGTTCATCATTAGCGTCTTTGATACTTACGCCTCTAAAGCCGCAGTCTCGTGCATGACGTACAAGAGCATCGGCATCAATTACACCTTTTGGAGCAACTTGATACTGCAATACAAGTCCAATATTTAAATCTTCTTTTTCACTCATTTTACTATTCGCTTTCTATGTCATATTCAAGATTGATTATAAGTGGAAAAGAAATTTTAAGCAAAGCAAAATGGTTTCACGTATAATTAGGGAGGACTATAGAAGGGACAAAAAATGATTATTTTTAATATTATTTTATATATTACCATTGGTTTCATTGTTTATTTTGGTTACCAAACTGTGCTTCATTATCATAAACATGAAAATGTTAATTTTCTCCGTGGCTTAATTATCAGTACGCTTGTTTTAGCAGTGCTAGTTTCTTTACAAATTTACTGGGCACTCCCTAATATTATTGGCCTATTTTTATGGCTATTTATTATGTTCTTGTTTATTAGTGTGGCTGCTAGTGCTAGATATATTACCGCTAGCTTGCAGGATAAGAAAAAAAGAAAGATAGAGCTAATTGCTTCTGCTGCTTTGGCAGTTATTAGCTTGATTGCTTTATTTATCGTGGTTGCCAATGTCAGATAATAATATAAAAATAATTATTGCTCCAGCTAAAAAGATGAGAGTTGATCAAGATACTTTTTTGGTTAAATCAGAGCCTGCTTTTTTAGATAAGACTCAGGAGCTATTAGACTTTTTAAAAACAAAAAGTTTTAACCAGTTACAAGACTTATGGAAGGCGAATGATAACATTGTTCGTACAAATCAACATAATCTTGTAACAAGTGAACTTGATTCTAACTTAACCCCAGCACTTTTAGCTTTTTCAGGAATTCAATATCAGTATTTAGCTGGGGATGTTTTACCGCAAGAAGGATTAGACTATCTTCAAGATCATTTGCGTATTTTGTCAGGCTTTTACGGTATTTTGAGACCTTTTGATGGGATAATTCCCTATCGTTTGGAATTAAAAACTCAAATGACTGGCTTTAAATACTACAGTCTCTATAACTTTTGGAAAGATCTTCCGTATCAAGAGCTTTTTGCCGATACAGATACAGTTATTAACTTAGCGTCTTTAGAATATTCGCGTTTGATTTCTCCATATTTAAAGGATAGTCAAAAAATGATTACAATTAAGTTTTTGGAAAATAAAAACGGAAAATGGAGACAAAGTGCTACACATGCTAAGATGGCGCGAGGAGAGATGGTTCGCTTTGCGGCCAAAGAAGGAATTAATAGACCGGAAGATTTAAAAGAATTTTCTGATTTTGGCTATGTTTTTTCAGCAGCAGATTCCACAAAGGAAAATTATATATTTAAGAAATTGTAGAAAAAAAGAGAAATCAGACGATTTCTCTTTTTCTATATAAATTAAAACGCATTATTATTCTGTAAAAAATCTGTTGTTAAATTAACAGCATTTTTTTGATAGCTATCACTAAAACAATGGTCTGCACCTTCGATTAAGTGTAAAGTGCTGTTTTGATAAATTTGATCGTATTTCTTTGAGGCATTAGGGGAAACAACGGTATCATCTGTACCGTGGATTAAACAGACAGGTTTAGTAAATTGAGCAGATACTTCATAAATAGGCAATTGTTGAGCAATGCGTAAATAAAATCCGCCTAGGGTTAAATCTTTAAAAGGAAGGCGGTCTGGGATATGGTCTGGATTATAGGTAACTCCTTGTGTATTACCTTCAAGAGCATCACTTTTTAAAGTGGCAGCTGGTGCTAGCAGTACTACCTTTTTTATCAGATCAGGATAAAGCCCAGCTAACATTGAAGCAACGACACCACCTTGAGAATGGCCGACTAGATAAATATTACGTACATGCGGATCTGTTTTAACGTAATTTAAAATGGCATTTGCATCTTCAATTTCATTTAAAACAGTCATATTTTCAAATTTACCATCTGAATCACCATGGCCATTAAAATCAAAGCGAACACTAGCAATATTTTCATCACGAAGACTGTTAGCAATTTCTTTTAGCAAAGAAGTATTACGGTTAGCGGTAAAACCATGAAAAATGATTGCCATGTCATATATTTCTCCGAAAGGTTCTTCCCGAGTTCCAACTAATTGTAATCCATCACGCTCAAGTGTAATTGTTGCCATATTAATGCCTACTTTCTTTTTGTCTAACTTTATTATAGTCTGACATGTGAGATAATTTAGTAGCTTAATAAATTTTTAGTATAATATTTTCTTGGATAAAATATAAAGGATTGTGAATTATATGGATCTGCTATTAGTAAGACACGGAGTAAGCGAACATAATACTTCAGACATAATTTCTGGAGGCATAAGTAACCCTAATTTGAGTCAAACTGGTGTTAAGCAAGTTGAAGAAGTGAGTAAGTTAATTGACAATAGTAAACTTGATCGAGTATATGCAAGCCCATTAATTAGAGCTAAAAGAACAGCTCAAATTTTAACTGATTTTCAAAAAGACATAATTACTGATGATCGACTTAGAGAAATGGATTTTGGTTCTTGGGAAGGACAACATGCCGAAGAGCTTAAGATAAAATATCCTGATGCCTTCGATGATTTAGGAACTATTAATAGTAAATATGCAGAATATGCTGAAAACGGTGAAACTTTTAGTCAAGTAGCAGATCGAGTTGAAGAATTTTTATCTGAGATTCAACCCGATGCTAATGACAAGACGATTATGATTGTTTGTCACGGATTTGTGATTAGGAGTTTAATAGCTAGATGGTTTAAACTAAAAATTGAAGATGTAATGACAGTAAGAAATGTTAGTTTTACTGAACTTCATTTTGAAAAAAATGATATTGAGCGACCAAGATTAATGACCTTTAATCGGACGGAACCCTTGTATTACGGAATTAAGAGGTAATATGTTATGCGAGTAGTAATTTTACGTCATGGAACTACTGAATTAAATAAGCAAGGAATGATTCAAGGATCAAATGTTGATCCTGATTTAAGTAAAGAAGGGCGCGCTTACGCAGAAAAAGCTGCTAAGAATTTTGATCCTAGTCAATTTGATGCAGTATATGCAAGTCCATTAAAGAGAGCGCAGCAAACTGCAAGGATTTTTGTGGGGGATAAGACCCCAATAATAACCGATAAGCGAATTGAAGAACTAAGTTATGGTTCTTGGGATGGAAAATCTTCTTTAGAATATCGTAAAAAGCATCCAGATGCTTTTAATAGCAAAGAACTAATTAACGATAATATTTATAAGTATGCTTCAGATGTAGAAAAGCGTGAAGATTTTAGAAAAAGAATTGCTGCATTTTTTGACGATTTATATAAAGAACATGCTAATGATACAGTTTTGGTAGTTTGTCATGGTGTAGTAAGTCGGATGATTTGTGCTCATTTTTTAACTAATGGCGATATTAAGTATTTTGACCAAATGCAGAATTGCGGTCTAGCTGAATTAGACATTAATAAAGAATATGGAACTTTGGTTTACTATAACCGCGTCTTAGCATAATAATTTTAAGGCTTAATTTTGATATTTTATCGAAATTAAGCATTTTTTATATCTATATGTTGACACGGTGTCACTTTAGGAATAGACTTAAGACACATCGAAAGTGACACAGTGTCACAAGGAGGGAAGGCATGGTTAGTGAAACTTTTATAAATCTTTCGGATGAAAAGAAACAAAAGATTGAAGGAGCGCTTTTAAAAGAATTTAGTACTTATCCCTTAGCTAAAGCGCAAGTTGCACGCATTGTAAAGGATGCGGGGATTGCTAGAGGAGCATTTTATAAGTATTTTGGTGATTTGAAAGATTCATATATTTATCTCTATAGTCTTGCGATGAAAGACGTCCATATGGGACCTCCAGCAAGGTTGAGAGAGTTTGACCCTGAAGCTTTTTATAAGATGACAGTTGATTTTATTAATCAGACTGAGAATAGTATCTATTTTGATCTAATCAAACTACATCTTAGTCAGAATCAAGCTTTTCTTGGAGATGATAAAAAGCAGAAGGATGCTTTTCTTAATCTCGACTCTCAAGTCTGGGCTGCCATGGTTTTAACTCATGAAGCAATAGATTTAGCTTTATTTGATAAAGAGAATAAAGAAAAAATTCTAAAAAGATACCATGAAAGTTTGTGTTTATTACAAAGGAAGTAGGCAAAAATGTTTTTAGCTCTAAAAGAAATAAAATACGAGAAGTTCCGGTACGGCTTAATTACATTGATGATTTTTTTAATTGCATATTTAATTTTTATGCTGTCATCATTGTCAGTAGGTCTAGCTTCAGAAAATACACAAGCAGTTAATAGCTGGCAAACTCAATCGGTTGTTTTGAATGACAATTCGAATGTAAGTTTAAGTCAGTCTCTGCTAACCAAAGAAAATCTAAAAGATTTTAAAAAGACAAAGAATGATAGCTATATCGGGATAGTTCCAATTGTAATGAAAGAAAAGAAACATCAAACAGTTTCAGCTCAATTTATTGGATTGAATAAAGATGAGTACATCTATAAAGATTTAGAAGTAGTTTCTGGTCGTAAAGCAAAGCATAATGACGAAATAGCTGTTGATCAAATTCTCTGGAATAGAGGTTACCGCTTAGGTGATAAAGTAACCCTAAATGGTAGCAATCAAAAGTATAAAATCGTTGGTTTCTTAAAAAATGCCAAGATTAATATTGCGCCAATTGCTTATGGTACGATGGCAGCATGGAAGAAACTAAGACCAATGGCTCTGAATGTAGAAGCTTCTGGAATTATTTCTAAGAAAAACTTAGATTTTAAAGCTAAGAATGTTAGATCTTACGATAAGCAGACTTTTGTTAATAAATTACCTGGTTATACAGCCCAAAACTCAACTTTTGAATTAATGATTGGTTTTCTATTCGTAATTTCGTTGATTGTGATTGCAGTATTTTTATACATTTTAACTATTCAAAAAATGCCAAATTATGCTGTTTTAAGAGCACAAGGTATCCCAAGCAAGACTTTAATTGGTGCTACTCTTAGTCAATCATTAATTTTAGTAATTTTGGGTACGGTTTTAGCATATCTTTTGATGTTGCTGACTGTTAGCGTAATGCCAGCTACTGTACCAATTGATTTTGCCCCATGGATCATGATTTCAACATTTGTAGGGATGATTTTAATGGGAGCAATCGGTGGATTAATTCCAATTCGTTCAATTCTTAAAGTTGACCCTTCAAAGGCTGTGTAAGGGAGGAAAGTTATATGTCAGTAATTGAATTAAAAGATGTAAGCAAATCTTATGGTCAAGGAGATGCCAAGGTTAATGCTCTAAAAAATATAAACTTTGAAGCTCAAAAAGGTGAAGTTGTCTTAATTGAAGGACCTTCTGGCGCGGGAAAGAGTACTTTCCTAACAATTGCAGGAGCACTGCAAAAGCCTACTTCTGGTGAAGTATTTATTGGAGGAGATAACGTAACTAACTATTCTCCTAAACAAGCTGATGCACTGCGTCTAGATAAAATTGGCTTTGTCTTACAGGCTTATAATTTAGTTCCTTATTTGACTGTTCGGGAACAGTTCATCTTAGTAGATAAGGTTAAAAAGACCGGCAATCTAAGTAAAGAAGCGCTTGATGGATTGCTAGATGAATTAGGAATTTCTCAACTGGTAAATAAATATCCTAAGGAATTGTCAGGTGGGCAGCAGCAAAGAGTGGCAATTGCGAGAGCATTATATGCCGATCCAGCCATTATTTTAGCTGATGAACCTACTGCTTCATTAGATAGTGAAAAGGTTGAAGAAGTGGGAAAACTATTTAAGACTTTAGCTAAACAAAAAGAAAAGGCTATTATTTTAGTTACCCATGATTTAAGACTGAATAAGTATTCGGATAAGATTTATGAAATGTTAGATGGACGTTTGAGCTTGAAAAAAGGTAATTAAGTATTGAATAATAAAGAAAGCGATATCATATAGTTGAAAAGTGAATAAAGTGAGATTGTAACAATATTTTGCACAAAACCCACTTGTCTCTAGTTTAAGAAGGGATAAGTGGGCTTTTTTGTATGTTTAAGGAGGCACGATGAAAATAATAAGAGTTTTAAATAATAGTGCTGTTATTAGTGAAAACCAAGAGCATGAGGAGATAATTGCACTTGGTAAAGGAATTGCTTATGGAAAAAAAGCGGGGGATGAGTTTGATAAACAAAAAATATATAAAATTTTCACACCCTTGTCTGACAATCAAAGAAAACTGCTATTAGAAACAATTCATGAAACAGATCCTATTTTCTTTCAAATTGCACAAAAAATTGTTGATAGATTGAAATTTGAAGAAAATATTGAACTGGCTGATAGCGTATATATAACTTTGACAGATCACTTAGCTACAAGTGTAGAAAGAGCGAAGAAGGGATTGTATTTAAACAATAAATTTATTTGGGAAGTAAAAAATTATTATCCAAAAGAATATCAATATGGTTTATGGGCTTTAAAGTTGTTAGACGCTCAATTTGATTTGAGTTTTCCAGAAGACGAAGCTGGATTTATTGCAGTACATATCATTAGTGGGGAGCTAGGAAATGATATTAGTGATTTTAGTAAATCAGTAGATTTTATCAAATCAATTACTAAAATTGTTAGATATTATTTTCACATTAATATTGATTACCAATCTTTGAACTATAACCGCTTTGCGGTCCACTTGAAATTCTTTTGGAAAGCTATGATGTATAAAAAGGATCAATCTAGTTTTGGAGATTTGAGCCAAGAAATTTTAAATGTAATAAAAAATAGCGATATTGAAGCATATAAATGTGCTTTGAAGATTAAGGAATATATTTTAGAAAAATATAATTATGAACTAAACAATGAAGAGATTATGTATTTAGCAATACACATTAATAAAATTGTGAGTGGAGAAGAAAAATGAGCTATGAAAATATGAATAAGCAGATTATAGCTGCTGTTGGAGGAGAAGATAATATTCAGTCTGTTGTTCACTGTGCGACAAGACTAAGATTTGTTCTAAAAGATGAAAGTAAAGCAGATGATGCGGCAGCTGCACGAATTCCTGGAGTATTGCAAGTAGTAAAAAAAGCAGGACAATATCAATTAGTTATTGGTAGTACAGTTGAAGATGTTTATAACGATTTAGTTAAGATGATTAACATCGAAAATGATGATAGTTATAAGTCAACACCTAAAGAAAAGAAGAATATTTTTGATACTGTAATTAGTGTGATTACTGGATCAATTGCTCCTGCTATCCCATTACTTGCTGGAGCCGGAATGGGAAAAGTTTTGCTTTTGATTTTGACAATTAGCGGTTTGTTGTCAGATAAAAGCCAAACTTATCAAATATTAAATTTAATTTTTGATACCGGCTATTTCTTTATGCCAGCGTTTATTGGATTTTCAGCCGCTAAGGTTTTTAATACTGATCAATATTTAGGTGCTTTTATGGGATTAGTAACTGAACATCCCATTTGGACAGCAATGGTTGCAGCTAAAAAGCCAGTAGAGTTTCTTGGGATGCCAGTACAGCTAATTAAATATTCTTCTACTTTAATCACTGCAATTATTTCAGTTTGGATCATGTCCTATATTTATAAGTATGTAAAGAAATATACACCAAATATGGTGAAAATTTTTATGGTTCCAATGTTAACAATGCTTATAACTGCACCTTTAATTTTCCTAGTTATTGGGCCAATCTCTAATATGATCTCTGAAGGTATTGGATTTATATCTATGTGGCTATTCCACAATGCAGGAATTGTTGCTATTCCAATTTTGGCTGCAGCATATCCTTGGTTTGTATCTATTGGGATTCACAAAGCTTTAAGCCCAATTAGTATTCAATTAGTTGCTACACAAGGTTTTGATCCAATTATTCGTGTAGTTGCATTATGTTCAAATATGTCACAAGCAGCTGCTTCACTAGCAGTTGGTTTAAAGAGTAAAAACAAGAAACTAAAGAGTTTAGCACTTTCATCTAGTGCAACTGCATACTTAGGTGGAATTACTGAACCTGCTCTGTTTGGTGTTAATTTACCATTAAAGAAACCTATGTATGGAGCAATGATTGGTGGTGCAATTGCAGGTGTAGTTGCAAGTTTTATGAAAATTAAGGCATTTATTTATGTCACACCTGCCTTTTTAAGTTTGCCAATGTGGGTTTCTAAAACTGAAAATTTTGTTATTCAAGCTATTATCGTAATTATTGTTGCTAGTGTTGCTACATTTATTGCTACATGGATGATTGGTTTTGATGATCCAGTAGATGAAAATAATCAAAAAAAGAAGTTTGATCAAGTACATGAAAAACATGATTTAAGGAGTCCTGTAAATGGGAAAGTAGAGCCGCTTAGTGATGTAAAGGATGAAACATTTGCAAGTGGAGTAATGGGAAAAGGAATTGCTGTTATTCCTAGTGAAGGTAAAATTTACGCTCCTGATGATGGGGTGGTTACAGCTACTTTTGATACAGGACATGCTATTGGTCTTCATTTAGATAATGATGCAGATGTATTGATTCATATAGGGATTGATACAGTTCAGATGAATGGTGATGGATTTAAACAATTAGTTAAAAAAGGGGATCATGTGAAAGCTGGTCAAGAATTGGTTGATTTTGACATAGATAAGATAAAAAAAGCTGGATATGATCCAACAGTAATGATGATTGTGTTAAACAGCAAAGATTTCTTAGAAGTATTGCCAGTTGTAACCAAAAAAGATGAGGAAAAGGATGTTACAACGAATAGTAATGTTATTGTATTAGCTTAGGAGATAATTATGAAATACTATCACGTGCCTGAAGGATTTAAGTGGGGTGTCGCAACGGCTGCTAATCAGATAGAAGGAGCTTGGAATGAAGATGGTAAAGGAATTTCAATTGCTGATTGCGAACGCTATGATCCTGAAAAAGCGAGAGCAGGCTATAAGTCAGCAAATAGTATGACAAGTTCTGAAATTAAACGTGCTATGGCAGATAAAGATAGTAAACGTTGGGGAAAAAGGCATGGAGTAGATTTTTATCATCAATATCCTGAGGATATAAAAAAATTAGCGGCTACGGGAATTAATACTTTTAGAACTTCTATTGCATGGAGTAGAATTTTTCCAAATGGTGATGATATTAAGCCTAATGAAAAGGGACTAGAATTTTATGATAAGTTATTTGATGAGCTACATAGATATAATATTGAACCAATAGTTACTCTATCTCATTATGAGATGCCCTTAAATTTAGTATTAAACTACGATGCTTGGTATGATTTGCGCGTTAGAGAGTTTTTTATAAAGTTTGCAAAAATTGTGATAGATCATTTTCACGGCAAAGTTAAATATTGGATTCCGATTAATGAAATAGATAGTATTTTGCGTCATCCATTTTCTTCAGCTGGATTAATAAGAGATCGCTTTCTAAATGAAAATTTTGAAAAGGGTCATCTATCAAGCAATGCACAATCAGTTTGTAGCAGCTGCTGCAATAACAAAATACATTCATGAAACTTATTCTGATATACAGGTAGGTTCAATGATTACAAGTACAATGATCTATCCTTATAATAGTGATCCACGCAACAGCCTTAAGAGCGTTCAGTTAATGCGAGAAAGCTATAATTTTAGTGATATTCAAATTCGTGGTAAATATCCTCTAAATTTAGTGCCAAAATTAAAGAATTTACATATTAAAATATCAAAGGAAGACTTAGACTTAATTAGTGAAAATACAGCAGATTTTATTGCATTTTCATATTACTCTTCTGTTTGCACTGCTTTTGATACAAAAGGATTAAAAGTAACAAAAGCAAATCGTATGGAAGGGGTTTATAACAAATATTTACCTACCAGCGATTGGGGATGGCAAATTGATCCTATTGGTCTAAGGATTATATTAATTAATTTATACGATAGATATCAAAAGCCCCTATTTATTGTTGAAAATGGATTAGGTGCTAAGGACAGTCTGACTACAAGTGGAAAAATTCACGATGATTATAGAATTGATTATTTACGACAACATATTAAACAGATGTTAGTCTCTATACAAAACGATGGAATAGAGCTTATGGGCTATTGTATGTGGGGAATGACTGATATGGTATCAGCATCGACAACACAAATTTCTAAGCGATACGGTTTAATATATGTTGATTTAGATGATTTTGGAGATGGAACTTATAAACGATACTTGAAAGATTCATATTTTTGGTATCAGAAACTTTTATCTTTTAAAAATAAAATTCCCAAAGATTTTTTAGACAAATAAAAAAGAATTCAGGTGCCTGTAGCAGGTACTTGAATTCTTTTCATTTAGTAATGCTTCAATTCTACAAATTAGGATCAATCTTAAACCGAAGTGGTGAATCGGCAGTTTGAGCAGTAATTAATTTAGCATTTAATTTTTGATAGTTCTTAATAGCAACATCAGCTAATTTTTTATTAGCTTCGTTTACTAACTCTACTTTTTTAACCTCATCTTTTTCTTGAGTCAATTTCTTATCATATTCAGCTCGTAGCTTATTTAAAGATAGATTCGTTGCTTTTTGTGTATTAACTAAATTAGTTGCATATTTATTCCAATTTCGATCTACTAAAACGCTAGCCATTTTAAATACCCAGTAAGCAGAATTAGTTGAAAATTCTTCTTTACCATACTTGAACATAGTTGGTACTTTAGTTCCTTGTGGGTAAAAAGGAATGTAAACACTTTGTGCGGCAATTCCCATTGCTAGCCAATGAGTCATATCTTCTTCTCTAAGTTGCAGGAGGTGAGATTCTTGAGTAGTAGCTACAGCAATTGGACGATAGGCAGGTTGACCTTCGTTTTTAGAATTAGTTAGGTCATACTGGGTCCCATTAAAGTGATCGCTTAAAACGCGTTGAGCGTCTTGAATAGATACAGGATGATCAGGTTTTCTAATAAATGGTAAATCAAAACTTTCTGGATCTTGATTTATGGAAGGCGTTAGAAGCTTTTGGCCACTCCAAACACGTGGAGTATTATAAGTTAAATCCGAATCATCATGTGTACCAAAAATCAATCTGAAATTAAATGGCTTATTTTTTGGCCAAAGATTATTTTGATAAACAAATTCTTGAATTCCAGGAGAAGTTATAAAATTGTCCTTATCGTTGAAATCAATGATTTGAATTGCTAGTTGATTAGCAACTACGGCGTATGAATCGGCAGGGATGCGTTGAGCAACATAATGGTGACCGGAACCAATTTCCATATACCAAGCTTCATCTCTATCTGCGAATAAAATCCCATCCGCTTCTGCTGCACCGTGTTCTTGAACAATCTTGCCTAAACGTTCTACACCTTCTCGAGCAGATTTAATATATGGCAAAACAACAGTTACCATGGCTTCTTCTAAAATACCTTTTTCTTCATCAAAAGGATCCATAGCCATTACACGATCATTAGCATAGGCACTTTCAGTAGCGCTCATTGCAACGTGGTACTCATTAATTCCGTCTTCTTCGAATACTCCATATTTGTCTGTCCATTCAGGAGTAGAAGAGTAAGAAAAACGTTCGTTAGGTAATTCCATCTGAAACTCGTTATCTTTTGATTTAAAGATATTATTTTTAATTATTTGATGTGAATTAAAAGCAAGATGCTTTGGCCAAGCAGTCTTAGCATCTTCATTTCGGCCAATAATAACACTACCATCTACAGTAGCTTTCTTACCGATTAAAATAGATGTACAGGATGAACGTCCAACAGGAGAAGTCATAGGTTTCACACTTTCTATTGATATAATATAATCTATATTGTAACGTATAAAACTTAAAAATAAGTGAGGGCATTAAAATGGCAGAATTACCAGAAGATAAAAAAATTATTCTTACAACTGATTACAAAGATAATACCATTAATATGGAATTTTCTGATAATTTAGTTGATAATCGTGAAAAAGGATACATTCTTTCAGCTGCATTTTTAGCATTTGCTGCAAATGAAGGCCTAGATAAACAACAAGTTATGGAAATGATTAATTCACATTATGACCAATTTACTGGTGATGATGATTCAAGTTTATTTAAAAGATTATAGAAATTTACACAAAATTCTCCAATTTTTCATATTTTTGTTATAATATAATGACGAAGAAAATAACAGACGTTAGGCATTTATGTTATTTTTTAGATGATCATAATGTGTTGATGTTGATATGAATATGAATTAAGTGAGGTAATAAAAGTGGCTAGAAAAAAAGAAATAGATAAACAAAGAATTCTTGACGCTGCTTATAAATTGGCAGTTCGTGGTGGAATTGAAAGTCTAACTGCAAGAAATATTGCAAAAGCAGTTAAGTGCTCAACTCAACCAATTTATCTTGAATTTGAAAACATGCAAGATTTACGTAATCAAGTTTTAGCAAAAATTTCTGATGAATTGAAATCTAATACTCTTCAACAGAATTTTACAGGTGAACCATTGATTGATTTAGATCTTTCATACTTGTACTTTGCTAAAGAACACATTGATTTGTTTAGGGCAATGTTTGTAGATGGTAAATTTGGTAATCAAATGATTGTTGATACTCTAATGGGACTTGGACTTGAAAAATTCAAGCAACAATTTGACGCAGAACAATTCTCTGAAGAAAGACTCAATCATATTGTGATTTCTAACTGGATTGCTGCTACAGGTTTAGCAACTCTTCTCATTAACAAGATGGCAAACTTTTCACAAGCTCAAATGATTAGTGTTTTAAAGGCACAAATTCATGAAGCAATGTTAAATGACCGTCTCACTAATGTTGAGGAAAATCCACTATTTGCTGCTGATGGTGACGCTTCTCTTGAAGAGCGTCTAGGCTAGTTTCACAGGTTAATTAAGCACCACGTTCAACTGAAAGTGGTGCTTTTTTGTTAAAATTAAATTATGACTTTTAAAATAGTGAGATTAAAAAGTATAATTTAATAGAAAGATAATTATAAAGAAAGGTAACGTAGAAATGAAACTCTTTGCCATTGTAGGTAGCAACGCCGATCATTCTTATAATCGCGATCTACTAAATTTTATTAAAAAGCATTTTATTGATAGATATGATATTGAATTGGGAGAGGTTAAAGATCTTCCAATGTTTAAAGAAGGAGTTAAAGAACCTGCTGCAGTAGCTAGCTTTGCTAAAAAGGTAGCTGATGCAGATGCAGTGTTAATCTCTACGCCAGAACAACAACACTCAGTTCCTTCATCCTTAAAGAGTGCACTAGAATGGCTTTCATCAGCTGAACACCCTTTTAAAGATAAGCCGGTAGTTATTGTGGGTACTTCAGTTTTACCACAAGGATCAGCTCGTGGCCAAAGTCATTTAAAGCTGGTGCTTTCCTCTCCTGGTTTTGGTGCCAAAGTCTTTAATGGTGATGAATTTATGATGGGAACAGCTCCAGAACAATTTGACGAAAACGGAAACTTACCAGCTGGAACTGTTAAGTTTTTAGATCATTTCTTTGATGAATTTGATAGTTTTTATGCTGAAGTAAGTAAGTAGGAGGAACGACCCATGAAATTACTAGCAATTGTTGGTACGAATGCAGATTTTTCATATAATCGTTTTTTAGATCAATTTATGGCTAAGCGGTATAAAGATCAGGCTGAAATTGAAGTATATGAAATTGCTGATTTACCTCGTTTTAAAAAAGAGGCACAACCAGATAGTAAAGTTGAAGAATTCAAAAATAAGATCCGTGAAGCAGATGGTGTGATTTTTGCTACTCCAGAATATGACCATGGTATTCCTTCTGCATTGAAGAGTGCAATGGAGTGGACGGGAAGCCATGCTCAAGGAAATGCAGATGTAATGAAGATGAAACCAGCAATGGTTTTAGGTACATCTTACGGAATTCAGGGAGCTTCAAGAGCGCAAGAAGAAATGCGTGAAATTTTGCTTTCTCCTGATCAAAGTGCAAATGTTTTGCCAGGGAATGAAGTTTTAATTGGTCATGCTGCAGATAAGTTTGACAAGAATACTGGAGACTTATTAGACCAAGAGACTATTCATGCTATTGATTTAGCATTTAATAATTTTGTTAAATTTGTTGAACAAGCTCAAAAATAAGTTAAAACCTTATTTTCCTATAGTACAAAAGAAACTAGGTAGAATTTTCTATCTAGCTTTTTTTGTCATTAAAGTTTATTATTTTAATGAAAGAAAGCATTTTCACAAAGCTTAGAAAAGAGAGATTTATATGCTCGGTTTTTCAGTTTACTTAGATAAAGATTTGACTGCAGATGATCATAATTATTTGCTTGGAATGAGGAATGCTGGTTTTAAGGAAGTCTTTACTTCATTAACCGGCTTAAAAGATGAAGCAGACATAGTACTAAAAAGATTAGATCAGTTAACTAGCTGGTGTAAGGATTTAGAGTTAAAGGTCATGGCAGACGTTTCACAAGATGATTTACATTATTTAGGCTATGATTTAGCGGATGCAGAAGAAATAAAGAAGCTTAATGTTACTGGGTTAAGGATTAACGATCAAGTATTAATGCGTTTTGTATCAAAATTGTCTAAAACTATGTGGGTATCTTTAAATGCAATTTACTTACAACCAGAAGATATTACTCATTTAAAAGAAGAGGCAGCTAACTTTGATCATATTAGAGCCCTATTTGATTTTTATTCCCAGCCAGAAACAGGAATGGATGAAAAGTGGTTTGAAGAAAAAAATCAATGGCTTCACAATTGTAATTTAGAAACAGCAGCTTTTATATCTGGAGATGGGGTTAAAAGAGGACCATTTTTTGCTGGAGAAACTACTCTTGAGTCACAAAGAGGCGTATATCCATTAGCAGCAGCTCTCAACTTAAAAGATTTGGCCTGCAATAACGTCATTGTTGGCGATCGTCTAACTAGTGAGACGATTAAGTCTTTTGCGCGTTATACGAAGGATCATGCAATTACGCTTCATGTAGATGAAAAAAATACTTTTCTCAATGAAAATCAATGGCATAATTATTTGTATCTTGCTCAAGATATCGTTAGACTCCGTAGTGAAGGCGAGCTTCCAGAGTTTGAAGCGCAGGATTTACCTTTGGATCGACCTGTGGGAACAATTAGTATCAATAGCAATGGTTTAAATAGTAACGAAATTCATATTGCTAAGAGAAATTTACCTGTTAATAAAGATGGAAGGGTTCTTGGAAGAGTCTGCGATGAAGAGTGTAGCTTGCTTCCTCATATCGAGCCAGGACAAAAAGTTATTTTTAAAAATTTAGAAAAGTAGGGATTACAAAATGATTAGGCCAAACATTTTACCACTGCAACATGTGCCAAATGCACGTGATTTGGGCGGTTATGTAGGTTTTGATGGTCGAAAAATTAAGATGCATCGACTTCTAAGAACAGGGAAGTTATGCCAAATGACTAAAGAAGATGAAACTTTTTTAATTAATTATGGCTTAACTAAAATTGTTGATTTACGCTCACCTAAAGAAATTGAATTAGCTCCTGATGTTGTGCCAGCAGGAGTTGAACATATTGATAATCCAATTCATGGAAATCAAAGTGCAGAAACAGATCAAAAGATATTGCAATTAAAAAAGACCTATACTAAAGATCAATATGCTGGTTTTAAGACGATGTGTCACCAGTACCATTCTTCTGTTAGTAAGGAATATTCTCAAAAAGCCTTTAATAGTTTACTTAACATCTTTGCTAATACTAAAGATGGAGCTATTATTTTTCATTGCTCTGAAGGAAAAGATCGTACAGGATTAGCTACAGTTCTGATCCTATATATTTTGGGCGTTGATATGGAAACTATCAGACAAGATTATCTATTTTCTAACTTAATGCTAGGAAATTATCAGGCTAAGATGAATCAAAAGATAATTGATGAGGGTGGTAGTGTGATTTTGCGTGCTAACGTTAGAAGCTTAGCCAGTGTCGCAAATGAATATTTGGATACAGCTCTCTTATTAATTGATGAAAAGTATGATGGAATAGATAATTACATTAAAAATGTTCTTAAAGTTGATGATGAGATGATTCAAAGTTTGAGAGAATTATACTTAGAACCAAAGAAGGCATCAAAATGATAGAAAATTATGCTTCAACTCCAATTTCAAAAGTTGGGCGCGGATTAGGAACTGTTATTACGCTGCAGGTTTATGGTGACCAGAATAAAAAGATTTTGGATCAGAGTTTTGATTTGATTGCCGGATATGAAGATCGATTAACAGTAAATCGAGACCATTCTGAGGTAATGGACGTTAATCATGCAGCTGGTATTCATCCCGTACAAGTTTCTGCAAGTACATATAATCTAATTAAGCTAGCTGTTTATGAAAGTAAACAAAATTTCGGCTTTAATGCTCTGATTGGACCAGTTGTAAAATTATGGCATATTGGTTTTAAAGGAGCCCATGTTCCAACTGATGAACAGATTAAAGAGAAGATGAGTCTAACGAATCCAGCAGATGTTAGATTAGATGATGATAATCAGACTGTTTTTTTAACTAAAAAAGGGATGGAGCTGGATCTAGGCGGAATTGCTAAAGGATATATAGCAGATAGAATTAGAGATTTATGGCGTGCTTATGATGTTCGTGCTGGAATTATTAATCTAGGTGGGAATGTCTTATTTGTAAATAGTTCTCCTAAAAGAGCAAGTGGGGAATGGATTCTGGGCGTGCAAGATCCGAAAAAGAAACGTGGTAATAATTTAACAACCGCCACTGTCCATGAATGTTCTGCTGTAACGAGTGGGACGTACGAACGCTTTTTAGAAATTAATGGGAAAAAATATCACCACATTATTGATCCTAAAACTGGATATCCCGTTAAGACTCATGTGGCTGGTGTAACCTTATTTACTCGTGATTCTGTTCAAGCTGAAATTGAGTGTAAGCGACTATTTTTTGCTGGTGGTCCTATTCCAGGCTGGAAAAATGATAAAGCAGGTCGCTATGGTGCAATCTTTGTATATGACGATGATTCAATGGAAAGAATTGGTGTATAAAAAATAGGATTCGGAATTACCGAATCCTATTTTTGCTGAGTATTTTAACCAACTGTTCGACTAATACCAAATATTGTCTTAAATACTCCATTTGACAAGCCTGGTGTGTTATAAATAATTACTCGTAAAATTGGTGAATCAACTGTTTGTTGAATAAACCAAGGATTTTGAAAAGCCTGGCACATTGATAAGGCTACATAAACTAAGAAGTAAGCAGCAATAAAAGATACTATTGCTCCTAAAACATTGTCTAATAGATTACCGATTCCCTTTTTAGTACGATCACGTTTAGGAAGCCAGCCCTTACAAATCTTTAAAATCATTTTACCGATAAACCAAATTACAAAGAAGGCTAAGAAACGGTAACCGATTATTTCAAGACTAATATTGCCCGTTGTGGGAACAACCTTACCAGAAAATTGTTGATAGAACCAATTTCCCAAGCTGTTTTGGCCTAGAATAGCTGCTGCAAATACAATTGCACCAAAAATCATATTAATAACACGTTGAGCAAATCCCAGTTGATATCCTTTATAAGTTTGATAACCGAGATAAAGAATCACAATAAGCGTAATAATCATGAATTTAACCCCTTTTGCTAATCATTATAGCTTATCGATTTTAATTTAAATACATATTTTTAAATACTTAGTTGTTTTTTGACGATTCTTAAAAAATACTACATAATTAAATACGTTAGTTTGTGATGATAATAGTGTTGTTAACCGCCTTTAATTGCGGTAAATTAGGAGTGTGAAACTAGGTTTCACAGGTGAAAAATGAATCCAGAAATTTTTGCAAAAGAGCTCGCAAAATATGGCTTTGAACTTAATGAGAAGCAAAAAAAACAATTTGCGACGTATTATGATAAATTAGTTGAATTTAATAAAAAGGTTAATCTTACCAGAATTACTGATAAAAATGAGGTTTACTTAAAGCACTTCTTTGATAGCATTACTCCACTTTTAGAATTTCCAGACCTATTTAAAGGTGAGAAAACTTTATGTGATGTTGGAGCAGGAGCAGGTTTTCCTTCTTTACCAATTAAGATTTTGTGTCCTAACTTAAGTATCACTATTGTTGATTCTTTGGGTAAAAGATTAAAGTTTTTAGATGAACTTGTAAACGACTTAGGTTTAGATAAAGTTACTTTAGTTCATAGTCGTGCGGAAGATGCCGGTCAAAATAAAGATTTACGCGAAAAATTTGATTTGGTAACTGGACGTGCAGTGGCAAGAATGAGTGTTTTAAGTGAATATTGTTTACCACTAGCAAAGGTTGGTGGTTACTTAGTTGCTCTAAAAGGACCAAAGGCACAAGATGAATTAGCGGAAGCTAAGCATGCGATTGATGTATTGGGAGGAAAAGTAGAAGATGTGAAAGAATTAACCCTTCCTGATACAGATGATGACCGCACTTTAATTGTTGTTGAAAAAATAAAAGCGACCCCTAAGAAATATCCGCGTCAAGCTGGTACACCGAATAAAAAACCACTTTAAATTTAATTGGAGGAATAATTTATGGCATTTTCATTATTTGGCAATCGTCAAAAAAAGATCCCTGAAAGTAAGCAAGTTCAAGAAATTGAGCTCGATAAAATTATGCCTAATCGCTATCAGCCCCGTCATACTTTTAGTGATGAATCAATTGAAGAATTAGCTACTACACTAAAAGAACAAGGCTTACTTCAACCAATTATTTTGCGTAAGCCAGCTGATGGTCCCGAAGGAGAATATGAAATTATTGCGGGTGAACGTCGTTTTCGTGCTGCTCAATCACTTAAATGGGCAAAAATTCCAGCAATTGTTGAAGATATGGATGATGAAAAAGCAGCCTCTTTAGCCTTAGTTGAAAATTTGCAACGTGAAAATCTTAACCCTATTGATGAAGCACAAGCTTACGTTCAATTGATGAAGGTTAATAATTTAACTCAAACTGAATTGGCAGAACAAATGGGGAAGACTCAATCTTACATTGCTAATAAGATTAGACTACTCAAGTTAACGCCAAAAGTGCAAGGGTTCTTAATTGATAAAAAGATTTCTCAACGTCATGGACGTGCACTTTTAGCTTTGAATGAAGAAGATCAAGATACTGCTGTTAGCGAGATTATTAAAAGTGGCTTAACTGTAAAAGAAACTGAAGAGATGGTAAAAGATCTTGATGGTTATTTTGCTGCTCAAGAAAAGGAAAAAGAAGAAGCGCTCGAAGAGAATAAGCCGGAACAAACTAAAAAGCCTAAGAAAAAAGTTCAGGTTCGGACAGCTAATGATTTCAAAGTACAAATAAATACGATTAAAAAAGCAATTAAGATGGCAAAAGATTCAGGAATGACCGTGAAATACAAGGAAGATAAAAAGGGTGATTCCTACAAAATTACTATTGAATTGCTTAAAAAGTAGGCAAAGGGAGTAAATATGGTTCAAATTATTTCGGTTGCTAACCAAAAAGGTGGCGTTGGTAAAACAACGACGACGATTAATTTAGGTGCCAGCATTGCAAATCATGGTTATAAAGTTTTAATAGTTGATATTGACCCCCAAGGTAATGCAACTTCTGGTTTAGGTATTGAAAAGTCAACTGTAGATAAAGATATCTATAATGTTTTAATTGATGAAATTCCTTTATCTGAAACCATTCATCATACAGAAACTAAAAATTTAGATGCAGTTCCTGCTACTATTCAATTAGCTGGTGCTGAAATGGAATTAACATCAATGATGGCACGTGAAACGAGATTGAAGCAGGGAATCGATGAGGTTAGCCATGAATATGACTTTATTTTGATCGATTGTCCTCCATCTTTAGGTCAGCTTTCAATTAATGCTTTTACTGCTTCAGATTCGATTTTAATCCCAGTTCAAAGTGAATATTATGCAATGGAAGGCTTAAGCCAGTTATTGAATACAATTCGCTTAGTCCAAAAGCACTTTAATAAGAATTTGGGTGTGGAAGGTGTATTGCTAACCATGCTGGATGCTAGAACTAATCTAGGAGCAGAAGTTGTTAAAGAAGTTCAATCTTACTTTAATAAAAAGGTTTATAAGACAATTATTCCGCGAATTACCAAGTTAGCTGAGGCTCCAAGTTATGGTAAACCAATTACAGAATACGCTCCAAAATCTCGCGGTTCCCAAGTATATGATTCTCTAGCAAAAGAGGTGTTGAAAGCTCATGGTAAAAAACTCTAAAGAACCTAAAAAACGTGGTCTTGGACGAGGCTTAGAAGCTTTATTTGATGAGAGCCCACAAGTTCAAGAAACTGAGGAGATTACTGAAATCTCTTTAGATGAAATTAGACCTAATCCATATCAACCAAGAAAAACGTTTGATAACAAAAGCTTAAAGGAACTTTCCGAATCCATTAAAGAAAATGGTGTTTTTCAACCAATTATTATTCGTAAATCAGTTAATGGCTACGAAATTATTGCTGGTGAACGTCGTTTTCGTGCTTCTAAGTTAGCTAAGAAGAAAACAATTCCGGCCATCATTCGAGACTTTGATGAGGCACAAATGATGGAAGTTGCAGTTTTAGAAAACTTGCAACGTGAAGACTTAACACCATTAGAAGAAGCGCAAGCTTATGAGATGCTGCAAAAGAACTTAGGATTAACTCAAGCAGAAGTTTCTAAAAGATTAGGAAAATCTCGCCCGTACATTGCTAATTATCTTCGCCTCCTTACTTTGCCTCAAAAAACTAAACGTCTCCTTCAAAGAGGAGAGCTATCAATGGGGCAAGCAAGAACATTACTTGGTCTGAAAGATAAGGACAGTATTGATGACTTGGCAAGAAAAGTAGTTAAGAACGGAATTACAGTTCGTCAACTAGAGTCACTGGTGGCTAAATTAAACGAAAAAGAAAAGAAACCTAAGAAAAAGGCTATTAAAAAATCAGCTTTCATTAGGGCTAGTGAATCACAATTAACTGATAAATTTGGTACTAGTGTAAATATTACCGAGGGTAAAAAAGGAAATGGTCATTTGGCCATTGATTTTGCATCAACTGACGAATTAAATCGAATTTTAGATTTACTAGGAATTAATTTAGATAAATAATTAATAGGAGTGATTTTTCATGTATCATTTGGGCGATGTAGTACAGATGAAAAAACCACATGCATGTGGTGAAAATAAGTGGGAAATCTTGCGAATGGGTGCAGACATTCGCATTAAGTGCTTAGGGTGTGGTCATTTAATTATGATGCCTCGAGCAGAATTCAATAAAAAATTAAAAAAAGTGCTGCATGCAGCAAATGATCCTGTTAACTTAAAAGAAGAACATTATGTTCCAAAGGAAAATATTGCTGTACCGCACTTTGAATAAAATCAATTAAGAGGAGAATAATATGTCATTAACTGCAGGTATTGTTGGATTACCAAATGTAGGTAAATCTACTTTGTTTAACGCGATTACTAAAGCTGGTGCCGAAATGGCAAACTATCCATTTGCCACAATCGAGCCAAATGTGGGGATGGTTGAAGTTCCAGATAGTCGTCTAGCTCGTATTCAAGAATTAATTCCAGCTAAGAAGATTGTTCATACTACATTTGAATTTACTGATATTGCTGGTTTAGTAAAAGGTGCATCAAAAGGTGAAGGACTTGGAAATAAGTTCCTTGAAAATATCCGCCAAACCGATGCAATTGTTCACGTTGTTCGTGCTTTTGATGATGACAACATTACCTCAGTTACTGGTAAGGTTGATCCGGAAGAAGATATCAACACAATTAATCTGGAATTAGCAATTGCGGACTTATATGCAGTTAACCGTAGAATTGGAAAAGTTCAAAAGGTTGCTCAACAAGGCGATAAGGAAGCTAAAGCTGAATTAGCTGTTTTAAATAAATTAAAGCCAGTTCTTGAAGAAGGTAAGGCGGCTCGTTCAATTGACTTTAATGAAGATGAACAAAAGATCGTTAAGGGACTATTCTTACTTACTTCTAAGCCAGTTATTTATGTTGCTAATATTGCTGAAAGTTCAATGGCTGATCCAGAAAGTGACAAGTACTACCAAATTGTTAAAAAGCATGCTGAAAGTGAAAATGCAGAGGCCTTAGGAATTAGTGCAGCTACTGAAGAAGAAATTGCTTCAATGGATGAAGATGAAAGAAAAGAATTTCTTGAAATGGAAGGCGTTGAAGAGTCTGGACTTGATCGCTTGATTAAGGCTGCTTACCACATTTTAGGGCTTCGTACTTTCTTTACTGCTGGTGGTCCTGAGACTCGTGCATGGACTTTCCATGAAGGCATGAAAGCACCACAAGTTGCAGGTGTTATTCACTCAGACTTTGAACGTGGATTCATTCGAGCAGAAGTTGTTTCATTTGATGATTTAAATGAGCTTGAAACTATGCAAAAAGTTAAAGAAGCTGGAAAGCTTCGTCTTGAAGGAAAAGATTATGTAGTTCAAGATGGGGATATTATTGAATTTAGATTTAATGTTTAGGAGTTTGTTGAATGGATCCAAAAGATCAAAATAAAAGTAAAAATACTGAAGCTGCCAAGAACTCAACAGCAGGTAATGCGCAACAAGAAAAATTAAAAAAGGCACATGAACAAAATGCTCGTGATGAAGAGATTAAAAAGATGTCTCCGAAAGAATTGCGTAATAAGTTGAGTAATAAAAACCAAGATTACATTTTTCGTTTGGAGAAGTTTTTGACAGAAGATCAAAACTATACTATGGATCAAGTAGAGCCAGCAATTGATCAAATTTTGCCAGAAATTATTGTTGCGCAACGTAAAGGAATTCCAGCATCTAACTTATATCAAAAAGCTCCAAGAGAAAAAGCAATCGAAATTGCTAATCCTAAAAAAGAAGCACCTAAGACTAAGTTTTGGATGCATGCCGTAGATAATAGTTTGTTATACTTTGTTATCTTTGCTGGATTTTTTGGTGTAGTACAACTATTTAGCAACAGTTCTAAGCAACAAGATCGTATGCAACAATTGGGTATTTTAACTGTTGCATCAGTTACAATTTTATTTGGTATTTTAATGGCATACTATAATGGTTTAATTACTAGGGATAAAAGTAAACGTCCACCAATGTGGCAAATTATTTTGATAGGTGTATTTTTAGTCGGAATCATAATGGTTTGGATTCAATTTACATCAATGCCATTTATGCGAGTGATTAATCCTGTATTAAACCCATGGGTTTACATTGTATTAGCGGTAATTGCCTTCTTTGTTCGCAGATGGTTCCGTCAAAAATACCATGTTGTTGATCCATTGCAAATTAAGCGTCAAAATGAAATTGCCGCTAGAAGACAAAATCGTCGAAATTAAAAGCGTGACTATTTATTTAAATTAGTCTACAGTATAAATAAAGATAACAAATAATTTATTGGTTAGGGGAGTGAATAGACGGCGCGAGGCGTCTATTTATTTTTATCTTTTTTAAGTAAAGAACGGGGGTTTTATATGGTTAATGTGTTGCGTAAGTCAATTAGACAATACAAAAAATTGTCGTTGACTTCCCCAGTCCTAGTTGCAGGTGAAGCTTTAATTGAAATGTTGATCCCGTACTTGGTTGGTATTCTAATTGATAGGGGAATTATGAAAGGAAATATGGGCTATATCAATAAGTGGGGCCTAATTCTTTTCGTGCTAACCTTAATTTCTTTAGCTTTGGGTGCGAGTGCCAGTTATGTTTCTGCACACGCGGCAGCAGGTTTTGCGGCTAATTTGAGAAAAGATATGTTTTACCATATCCAAGATTTTTCTTTTAGCAATATTGATAAGTTTTCTAGTGCCAGCTTGGTAACACGACTTACTACAGATGTAACCAATATTCAAAATGCCTATCAAATGTTAATTAGAATCGCTGTTCGTGCACCGCTAATGCTGATTTTTTCAATTATTATGTCGATTATCATTAGTCCAAGGCTATCTTTGATTTTTGTGGTAATCGCTCCTATCTTTGTTTTAATTTTGGCATTAATTATTAAAAGTGCATATCCTTACTTTCCGCGTATTTTTAGAGGATATGATGTAATGAACCAAGATGTTCGTGAAAATATTCGTGGAATTCGTGAAGTAAAGACTTACGTACAAGAAGAATCTCAAATTGAAAAGTTTGAGAAGTCTTCTGGCTTTATTTATAAATTATTCTCAACAGCGCAGAAAATTATGTCACTTAATGCGTTGGTTGTAATGGCAGTTCTTAATATTTCTACTTTAGCGATTTGCTGGTTTGGTGCTAAGGAAATCGTTGGTGGAAGTTTGCAAACTGGACAATTAGTTTCGATGTTTTCATATTCAAACTCTGTTTTGTTTAGTTTGAATATTCTAGCTATGATTACTACTCAATTAGTTATTTCTGAAGCTAGTGGTAAACGTATTGCAGCTGTCTTAACCGAAAAGCCGGCAATCGAAAATCCACGAAAACCTCTTAAAGACGTAACTAATGGAGATATTGTTTTTGATCATGTTAACTTCAAATACTCACCAGATGAGAAGCATTATGCTTTAGAGGATATTAACTTACATATTACCCCTGGTGAAACAATCGGTATTATCGGTGAAACTGGATCATCTAAATCAACTTTAGTTTCAATGATTCCTCGTCTTTATGATGTAACATCTGGTGCGGTTAGAGTAGCTGGACATAATGTTAAATCATACGAATTGAAGGCCCTTCGTGATAAAGTTGCAATGGTTTTACAAAAGAATGTTTTGTTTAGTGGAACTGTTGAAGAAAACCTAAAATGGGGAAACGAAAATGCAACACATGAAGAAGTTGTAGTTGCAGCTAAGGTTGCTCATGCAGATGGCTTTATTCGTGAAATGCCAGATGGCTACAATACAATGATTGAACAAGGCGGGAATAATGTTTCGGGTGGACAAAAACAACGTCTGACTATTGCTCGTGCACTTTTGAAGAATCCAGAAATTTTAATTCTAGATGATTCAACCTCTGCTGTGGATACGACAACTGAGCGTGAAATTCGTGAATCTTTGGCAAAAGACATGCCTCATACTACTAAGATTATTATTTCTCAAAGAGTAGTTTCCATTAAAGATGCCGATCGAATTATTGTTATGGAACACGGTAAGATTCAAGCAATTGGAACACACGAAGAATTAATGAAAACCAATGAACTTTATCGTTCAATTGCTAAGTTCCAAGAAGAAAATAATGCGGGAGAGTAGGTGAGAGTAAGTTATGGATCAAGTAAAAGAAAGAACACAACCTAAAGGAAACAGGATAAAAGTCCTTGGTCGTTTATTAAAATTAGTTTTGACAACTAGCCCTTGGATGCTAGTTGTTTCAATAATTACTATTATTTTAGCAGCTGCTTCTGCTGTAATTGGATCGCTATTTATTGAGCGACTGATTGATACTTACGTAACACCACTCTTACATGAAAAAGTTCCGAATTATGGACCACTTTTAAACGCCATTTTAGTAATGTTTGGCATCTATGCAATTGGATTCCTTTCTAACTACTTATTTAGTATGTTGATGGGGGTATTAGCCCAAAAAGTCCAGTTCCGGGTTCGTAATGAAACATTTACCCATATGGAATCTTTACCAATTGCTTATTTTGATCAAAATAATTACGGCGATATCATGAGTCGTTATACTAACGATATCGATACCTTGATGCAGATGATTTCCCAATCATTACCTCAGTTCTTAAACTCGGCATTAAGCTTAATTTTTGTTATTGTGGCTATGTTTAGTTTAAGCTGGCAATTGACTTTGTTCTCATTTATTATTTTTGCGTTATCCTTTGGAATTGTTAGATTTTTAACAGTTAGATCTAGTCATTACTTTAAAGTTCAACAAAATAAACTGGGTCAAATTAATGGTTATGACGAAGAAATGCTTAATGGCTTAAAGGTCATTAAAGTTTTCTCACATGAACCGGAAGCTGAAGAAGGTTTTGATAAGTTTAATGAAGAATTGCGTGGAGCATCGGGAAAAGCTAATACATATGCGACAATTCTATTCCCAATCATGGGTAATATGGGGAACTTACTGTATGTCTTAATTGCCTTTATTGGAGGAGCTGCTGCAATTAATGGTTGGGCTCCTTTAACTTTAGGTGCAATTGCATCTTTCTTACAGTTATCACGTCAGTTTAGTATGCCGATTGCCCAAATTTCTCAACAATTGAATTCAATTGTGCTAGCTTTAGCCGGAGCTCAAAGAATTTTTGAACTAGAAGATGAGCCTTCTGAAGTTGATAATGGAGATGTTATCATGTCTCCTAATAAGGAAGTTAAGAATAGTTGGTATTGGGATGTTCCAGAAAAGAATGGTGACATTAAAAAGGTACCAATTAAGGGACATATTGTTTTTGATCATGTTAACTTTTCATACGTTCCAGAGCATCAAATTTTGTATGATATCAATATTGATGCAAAACCAGGGATGAAGGTGGCTCTAGTTGGTGAAACTGGTGCCGGTAAGACAACTATTTCAAATATGCTCAATCGTTTTTATGAAATTCAATCTGGAAAAATAACCTATGATGGTGTTCCAATTTCTCAAATTAGAAAAAATGATTTAAGACATTCTTTGTCGATTGTTTTACAAGAAACTCACCTCTTTACTGGAACGATTATGGATAATATTCGTTTTGGTAAGCCTGATGCCAGTGATGATGAAGTATATCAAGCTGCTCGTTTAGCACATGCAGATGAGTTTATCCATGAACTTGATGACGGATATGAAACTGTAATCGATGGTGATGGCGGTGATTTGTCTCAAGGCCAAATGCAGCTGCTAAGTATTGCTAGAGCGATGATTGCGGATGAGCCGGTGATGATTCTTGATGAAGCAACTTCAAGTATTGATACTAGAACTGAACGTATGGTACAAGCCGGTATGGATAACTTACTTGCTGGTAGAACTAGTTTTGTTATTGCTCACCGTTTATCAACAATTGTTAACTCAGATCTTATTTTAGTTCTAGACCATGGTCATATTATTGAACGTGGTACTCATGAGGAACTTTTGAAACAAAAAGGTTACTACTATGAGTTGTACACTGGTAAAAAAGAATTAGATTAATTAAAAATGGAGTCTAGATGCTTTTCTAGGGTCCATTTTTTATAATTCTTTAAAAACGTGGTTTAATTTAGGTAATTAAAAGGAAAACGGGTAAAATATTAATAATAGATTTTTAATGTGATAAATAATTATAGATAAGGAGCAATCCTCATGAAGATCTTAGTTGTTGATGATGATAAAGAAATCGTTGAATTATTAAGTATATATTTAAAAAATGAAGGTTATGAACCAATTGCGGCTTATAGCGGCAAAGAAGCTTTAACGAAACTTTCTACTAATCCAGAAATTGCCTTAATGATTCTTGATATTATGATGCCACAAATGTCAGGAATTGAAGTTATCAAAGAAGTTAGAAAAGATTCGGAGATTCCAATTTTAGTAGTTTCTGCTAAGACTAGTGATATGGACAAGATTCAGGGTTTGATTACTGGAGCAGATGACTATGTAGTTAAGCCATTTAATCCATTAGAAGTAATGGCACGGGTAAGATCACTTCTTCGTCGTAGCCAGAAGGAAGTAAAAGATGATAAGCCAGATGTATTAGAAGTAGGACCTTTAGTGATCAATAAAGATTCACATGAAGTTAAAACTTTAACTGGTAAGGTTATCCAATTAACTGCCTTAGAGTTTGGAATTTTATATATGCTTGCTAGCCATCCTAATCGAGTTTTTAGTGCTGATGAGATATTCGAAAGAGTATGGCAACAAGAATCAGTTGTTTCTGCTAAAACTGTTATGGTACACGTTTCTCACTTACGTGATAAGATTCAAAAGGCAACTGATGGTGAAGAAGTTATTCAAACAGTCTGGGGAGTAGGCTATAAAGTAGAGGCTTAGTAGGGATGAAAAAGCAGAAAGTAATCCTAACCACAAAAGAAAAAAGCGAACTTTTCGGTGAAGGCGTAATAACCGTTATTTTGCTTTTACTTTTAAACCTTTCGATCATTATCTTGATTAACCTAGCTGTCTTAAATGATCCAAGATTAGAAAATGGAATTTTCTTTTTGAAGAAAACCATTACTTTTGCTAATGGAGTGCATTTATGGTCTTGGCAACGGCTTTTTATTAGCTTCATGTTAGTCAGTGATGCCATTGTAGTGTATTGGCGCTTAATTAGAAGATATCGACAAATGCAATTGCGTCACGTTATTGATGAATTACACTATATTGCAGATGGTCATTTTGATCATCGAATTCCCTTTGTTGTAAAGACAGATTTGCAAAAAGTGATTGATTCAATTAATGCGTTAGTTGATAGTACTGTTGCTTCAATGGAAGAGGAGCGGCAGATAGAGCAATCGAAGGATGACTTAATTACTAATGTTTCTCATGATATTAGAACACCATTAACTTCGATTATTGGCTATCTTGGCTTATTGAAGAGCAGTGAGTTAAATGAAGATCAAACTAAGTACATCCAAATAGCTTATGATAAAGCTCTTCAAATGAAGGCTCTAGCCGAAGATCTATTTGAATATACTACTCTGCGCTCTTCGACAAATAATAAGCTGGTTTTAGCACCGCTGCATGTTAATTCGATGCTTGAACAAGTATCTGCTGGTTTTGAATTAGAAGCTGAAAAGAAAACCATTACTTTTAATGTGATAACTAGGCCAAGAGATCTCGTAATTGATGCAGATGCAAAGATGATTGTTCGAATGTTAAATAATTTGATTTCAAATGCCTTAAAGTATGGACATGGAGCAACTGAAATCAACTTAATTGCAAATAGGGTAAATAACAAATTTGTAGAACTTAGAGTTGAAAATAATGGGGAACAAATCCCTAAGAAATCTTTGCAAAAGATCTTTGATCGTTTTTATCGTGTCGAAAGTTCAAGAAATTTAAAAACTGGCGGTACTGGATTAGGGCTAGCGATTACAAAAAGTATTGTTGATCTACATGGTGGAACCATTAAATGTCAGTCAACAGCAGAATTAACTAGTTTTATTATTCAACTACCACTCAATAGCCCCCAAGAGAAATGATGGTGTGCTATAATTTAGGCTGAATTGATTAAAAAATTAGGGAGAAAAAATGAGCGATTCTAGCATTTCTTTAAACACTTGCATCTTAATATTGAAGGAACACCACTTGCTTAAATCAAGTGCTGTTCAAGATGCGGTTCCAACTAAAATGGATTATATTTCCTATGATTCACGTGATATAAAAACAAATACCTTGTTCTTCTGTAAAGGTAAAGGCTTTAGACCTACTTATTTATCAATGGCTAAAGATAGTGGAGCTACTTGTTATGTAGCAGAACAACCATATCCAGAAGGTAAAGGAATGCATGCTTTAGTTGTTAGAGATGTAACTAAAGCCATGGCTCTTTTATCTGCTGCCTTTTACAGATTTCCGCAAGATGATTTGTATGTGGTAGCCTTTACCGGTACCAAGGGTAAGACAACATCTGCATACTTCTTGAAGGGGATGCTTGACCAAATTAATGGTGGTCGAACAGCACTATTTTCATCAGTAGATGATATTGTAGGACCAAAGCCTGAAGATAAATTTAAGGCTAGTTTAACTACACCTGAAAGTTTAGACTTGTTCAGAGATATGAGAACAGCTGTTGATAACGGTATGACTCACTTAGTAATGGAAGTTTCTAGTCAGGCTTATAAGAAAAATCGTGTCTTTGGTTTAACTTACGATCTCGGCTTTTTCTTAAATATTACTCCAGACCATATTGGACCAAATGAGCACCCTAACTTTGCAGATTACTTGCACTGTAAGTTACAATTAATGGTTAACTCACGTAAGTGCATTATCAATGCAATGTCTGATCACTTTGATGAGATTTATGCGGCTGCAACTACTACTACGAATCCAGATAGTATCTATTTATTTGCCAGAAATGATTTTGAAAATCCTAACTTAAAGCAACCAATTGATTTCCGTTTCCAATCAGTTGAAACTGATATGAAAGAAACTGAATTCAAATTATTCTGTGCGTCTGATAAAGCTAAGAAATTACCAATTGCTGGTGACTACACTCTTCAAATGATTGGTGATTTCAACGAAATGAATGGTACTGCTGCTATTATTGGTGCTGGACTTGCCGGCGAAAATTATGAAGAATGTGCTAAAGGTATTCGTCACGTTACTATTCCAGGAAGAATGGAAGCTTTGCCATCAAAGAATCATGGTACTGTAATTGTTGATTATGCACATAATAAGGCTTCAATGATGGCTTTAATGAGCTTTATGCAGCGTGAATTTAACAATCCAAAAATCATCGTAGTTGTTGGAGCTCCTGGTGATAAAGGAGTATCACGTCGTCCAGGATTTAGTGAAAGTTTAACTGCTTATGCAGATAAAGCCTTTTTGACAACTGATGATCCTGGTTTTGAAGATCCAATGGATATTGCTCAGGAAATTGATGCTGGTATTGATCATGAAAAAGTTGATGTCACAATTGAGTTAGATCGTGAAAAGGCAATTCATGATGCAATTGCAATGTCTGATAAGGATGACATTGTTTTGATTTGTGGTAAGGGAGCCGACCCATACCAAAAGATTCGTGGAGTAGATACACCATATCCAACTGATATCAAAGTTGCGGAAAGTGTAATTAATGAACTAGAAAAAGATGATGAGGAATAGGAATGAAGCACTTTTTCTCAATTATCGGTGGAATGGGGACAATTGCGACTGAAAGTTATGTCCGTTTGATTAATCACCGAGTTAAGATTACTAAGGATCAGGACTATTTAAATTATATTTTAGTAAATGATGCTCAAATTCCTGATCGAACTGCATACATTATGGATCATAGTCAACCTAATTTTTTCTATGATTTAAAGGATGATGTTTTAAGTCAATCAAAACTTAATCCTGACTTTTTCGTAATGCCATGCAATACTGCTCATTACTTTTATGATGACTTGGCAGCATTAACAGACGTACCATTTTTACATATGATGCGTATTGCTGTTCATAAGTTTGTGGATGATTTTCCAAAAGAAGAGAAAATTGGTTTAATTGCAACTGAAGGTTCTATTTACGATCATTTATATGTGGATGAATTAGAACGAGTTGGTAAAAAAGCTGAACTAGGTGGTCCTGAAATTCAACCAATGGTGAACGAACTAATTTATCGTGATGTTAAAGAAAAAGGTATTGTTGATCATGATTTATACCATAAAATTTTAAAAACAATGCACGATGAATATGGTTGTAATGTAATTTTACTTGGATGTACTGAGTTATCTCTCGCCCAGGAAAAAGCACCAGATCACCCATATAATGTCATTGATCCGCAGTCAATTATTGCAGATGTTTCAATTGAACTTGCTTTAAAGATTCGAAATGGAATGGATCCTAAAGAAGCTACTGCAAAATATATGTATAAATAAAGATAAAAGCCTCTCAGATTTGGACAACTGAGAGGCTTTTTTGATCCAATAAAGTATATTTAAGAAAAAATATTGATATAATTAAAACTAACTTTAATGAAATTTACCTAGAAAGAAAAAAATATGTTACAAGTAGAGAACTTAAATAAAAGCTTTGGAAGCAAACAAGTTTTGTTTGATATCAACTTCCAAGCAGATAATGGAAAGATATTAGGCTTAATTGGTAAAAACGGTTCAGGAAAAACGACTCTTTTTCATAGCATCCTAAAGTTTGTTAAGTACCAAGGAAAAATTATTATTGATGGTCAGCCTTTTTCAAGTCGTGATTATAACTCTGTTGGCTATTTGCCTGAAGAGCGGAGCTTAATGCCAAAATTAACTGTTTTAGAGCAAGTGAGTTTTTTGGCTAGTTTAAAAGGAATGAAAAAAGATGAAGTAAAAAGTGATTTGCAAGATTGGATGCAAAAGCTAGAAGTTAAGGGTCAGATTACTGATAAAATAAAGAGTTTGTCTAAAGGTAATCAACAAAAAATCCAATTAATTGCTACTCTTATTCATCAGCCAAACTTAATTATTTTGGATGAGCCTTTTAGTGGGCTCGATCCAGTAAATGTCGAAATAATTAAAGAAGTAATCTTACAAGAAAAGAAACGCGGAGCTACTATCCTATTTTCGGATCATGATATGTCTAATGTTGAAGAATTGTGTGATGACGTAGTAATGATTAATAATGGGCATATTGTGTTAAATGGTGCTGTAAATGATGTTCGTAATAATTTCGGCTTAACTCGATTGTTTATCAGAACGGACTTGAATCTTGATAATGTTAAAAATTTACCTGGGGTTGAAAATGTAGTTTTACAAAATAACGGTATCTACAAACTTTGGTTAACAGACGCTAGTTATGGAGAAGAAATTTTTAATACACTTTCCCATGGAAAATACTTGCGAACTTTTGATCAAGAACCACCAACTTTAGATGAAATTTTTAAAATGAAAGCTGGTGAAGATAATGAATAAAACTTGGTTAGTTGCTAAAGAAACATATCGTAGAGAAGTGAAAAATTGGTCATTTTTATTAATGATTTTCGCACCATTTCTTGTATTATTGATTTCTTTTTTCTTTGGAATGAGTTCATCTTCAGCTTTCGATAGTAATACAACGGTAGGAATAGTAAGTCAAAATCAGAGTATAGTTTGGCCATTAAAGAAAACAGAAGACTTTGATGGATATAAAAATAAGGCAAAAGCTGAAAAAGCCTATAAAGACGGTGATATTAGTGGTTATATTGTGGTTAAAGAGACTTCTACTCAATTAGTCGCAAATTATTATGGTACTGAAAGCCTTGATAATGATGTTAAGACTAAGTTGTTCAGAGTTTTAAACGCTCAACAGCAAGCACTTAATCTAAGAAACGCTAAGCTCAGTGAGGAACAGATGCAGTCACTTTCTCAAAAAGTTAAATTTACTGAGAGGACCAATGATAAAAAGTTGAATGCAAGTGATGAAAAGAACTTAAAGACCGCTACTTTTTGGATCTTAATCTTTGTTTTATACTTTTTAGTTCAAACCTATAGCACTATCATGGCGCAAGACATTGCGAGTGAAAAGGGAACTAAAATTATGGAAATGATCTTTTCAAGCATGCCTGGTGGAAAGTACTTCGATGGTAAAGTGTTAGGTATTTTCCTCGAAATTCTTACTCAACTGTTAATTTATGCTGTGATGTTTTCTGGCTTTTACTATATGGCTCCCCATATTGATGGAGTAAAAGATAAATTTGCTCAAATAAAGCCTGCTATCGATCAAGCTTTAGGACAAATAATTTCTTGGGGACTCTTATTCGTCGTACTTGGCTTGATCCTATACATCGTTTATGCGGCTGTTTGTGGCGCAATTGTCACTAAGGCTGAAGATGCTAACAAGTCTGTACAACCTTTAGTTTATTTAACTTTACTTGGATTATTTAGTAGTATGAGTTTATCTAATAATCCTGATAGTATTTTTGCCATGATTATGTCTTACGTACCATTTTTATCATCTTTCCTAATGCCCCTTCGCCTAATTAAAGGAAATGCGACTGGCCTAGAAGCAGTCATCTCTCTAATAATTTTATTCGTATTTTTACTGGGATCGATTTGGTGGATTAGAAAAATCTACCCAAGCCTTATTTTACAAACCGATGATAATGGAATGTGGAAGAATATGAAGCGTGCCTTACAAGGTATTAAGGAATAAAAATTTAACTACTCAGCTTTCAAAAGTTGAGTAGTTTTTTTGTGATAAAATTGAAAGCGAATACAAAAAAGATGTAGAGGCTTAATTATGAATACAAATAGTTTGAAAACATATGCGATTAATAAAAACAAAATAAAGATAAGTTTCACTAATTCTATTCTTGAGTTAACAATCTTAACTCCTGAAATAATTCGCGTATTTCAAAATCGCGGTGAGCATACTAATTCATATGCAATTGAAGGAAATAAGACAAAAGAAACTAAATTTAAAGTTGAGAAAAAGAATGACTATCTTGAAATAAAAACTTCAAAATTAATCATTAAAATTTATCACGACGAAAAAATAGATGTTTATGATGCAGAAGAAAATCCCTTAATTATTGACTATCAGGGCTCTAGAATTCCAATTGATCAACAAGTAGATTCTAGCCAGCAAGAGTTGGCCGAGTCGGAAGGGCATGAAGTGGTTACTAGTAGAAAAAAATATGGCCACTACTATGAACTAGTCAAAGAATTAGCAGATAATGAGCAATTTTATGGTTTAGGCGATAAGACGGGATTTTTAAATAAACGTCACTATGCCTATGAAAACTGGAATACAGATAATCCCGAGCCGCAGGTAGAAAGTTTTACTCGTTTATATAAGTCGGTTCCATTTCTAATTGGGTTGAAGAACAATCATCCATACGGAATTTTTTTCGATAATACTTATCATAGTTATTTTGATTTAGGCAAAGAAAGTAATAACTACTACTACATTGCAGCTGATAATGGAAATATTGATTATTACATTATTGGCGGGAGTGACTTAAAAGAAATTGTTAAAAATTATACTTACTTAACTGGAAAAACACCGTTGCCACAAAAGTGGACTTTAGGATATCAACAATCTCGGTGGGGATATAGTATAAGTACTGAAAAGGTAGAAGAAATTGTTACTAAAATGCGCAAATATCACCTGCCCTGTGATGCTATCCATTTAGATATTGATTATATGGATGGCTATCGAGTTTTTACCTGGAGGACAGATACCTATGATGATCCGAGAAAATTTATTGATAAACTTCATAAATTAGGTTTCCATGTGATTACAATTATTGATCCTGGTGTCAAAAAGGATGATAGTTATCAGATCTACCAAGAAGGAATTAAAAAAGGATATTTTGTAAAAGCACCGAATGGTCAAGTTTATGTTAATAAAGTTTGGCCGGGAGATGCTGTTTACCCAGATTTTGGTCGTGGAGCAGTCAGAAAATGGTGGTCAGAAAATTGTAAGTTTTTAGTTGATTTAGGTGTTGATGGAATCTGGGATGATATGAATGAACCAGCGTCATTTAATGGAGAAATTCCGAAAGATATTATTTTTAGTGATGAAAAAAAGAAATCAACACATGCTAAAATGCATAACGTTTATGGTCACAATATGGCTAAAGCAACCTATTACGGCTTAAAGAATTTAACAGGTAAACGCCCATTTGTGATTACCCGTGCTGCTTATGCGGGAACGCAAAAATACTCTACCGTTTGGACTGGTGATAATCAAAGTTTATGGGTTCATTTACAAATGATGATTCCGCAGCTATGTAATTTAGGAATGAGTGGTTTTGCTTTTGCGGGGACAGATATTGGAGGATTTGGTGCAGATACTACACCAGAACTCCTAACAAGATGGATTGAAGCGGCAATTTTTAGTCCTCTTCTTCGAAATCATGCAGCTATGGGGACAAGATCGCAAGAGCCATGGATCTTTGGAGAACCAACTCTATCGATATACCGTAAGTACTTAAATTTGCGATATCATTTTATTCCCTATCTTTATGATTTATTTGCTCAAGAAAGTAAGACAGGTCTGCCGATTATGCGACCTTTGGTTTTAAACTATCCAACTGATCCAGCAGTTAAAAACATGAATGACGAGTATATGATTGGTACAAATATTGTAGTAGCGCCAATTGTTGAAGAAGGTAAAAACTGGAGAGCTGTTTATTTACCACAAGGGGAATGGATTGATTTTTGGAATAATGTTACTTATAGCGGTAATAGTACTATTTTAGTTAGTGCTCCAATTGACACGCTACCCCTATTTATTAAGAAAAATACTATTTTACTGTGGGGAGAAGTTAAGGAACATGTTTCCTCTAGACCAGATGAAAAAATGGTATTTAGAGTATTTGGTGAACGTGGTAAATATACTCACTATCAGGATAATGGAACCGATTTTGCTTATCAAAAGGGTGAGTACAATCTTTATGAGATAAATGTAGATGGTCATAAAGTTACTATCAATTTGAAAAAGCATGGATATGAGCCAAATTATCAAAGAATTGAAATTAGGACTACTAATGAAAAAATGAATTTTATTTATAAAGATAGAAAATATATACAGGTTAATTAATTTAATGAAAATGAGCTAGTGCGATGTTGTGCTAGCTCATTTTTTATATAGAAAACTTTTCACTTTTAATAGCTTTAGTTTTGACTAATATTGAATGAATATGAATGATTTTGACGAAAAATGATTGAATTTATATCTGAAAGCGTTTATCATATTAAATGAGGTGATGATGAACGATGCTGAC
>CANRQR010000007.1 GCA_947641735.1 uncultured Lactobacillus sp. | reverse complement strand
GATTAAGAGTCCGTTGCTCTGCCAGCTGAGCTAACCACCCATTGGATAACCAACAAATAGTATTATGCCAGTAAAGTAAAGAAAGTGCAAGCTTTTTTTTGCATAAGTTTAAAAAAAGTGGGGAAAACAGTATAATATAGTTATTAATACTGAGGAGGCATCATTTATGCCAAAGAAGATTTTAGTCGTTGACGATGAAAAACCAATTTCTGACATTATTAAATTTAATCTGACTAAGGAAGGCTTTGATGTCGACACTGCATACGACGGCGAAGAAGCTGTTAAAAAAGTTGAGGAGTATGATCCCGATTTAATGATTCTTGACTTGATGTTACCAAAAAAAGACGGCTTAGAGGTTGCACGTGAAGTGCGCCAAACTCATGATATGCCAATTATTATGGTAACGGCTAAAGACACTGAGATTGATAAGGTGTTAGGTCTTGAAATGGGAGCAGATGATTATGTTACTAAGCCTTTTTCTAACCGAGAATTAGTTGCTAGAGTAAAAGCAAACTTGCGTAGACGTGACTTGACTCAAAAGGCTACTGAAGATGATGAAGATAAGAATATTACCATTGGCAATCTTGTGATTATGCCTGAAGCTTATATGGTTGAAAAAAATGGTGAAAAAATTGAATTAACGCATCGTGAATTTGAATTACTTCATTATTTAGCACAGCATATGGGACAAGTAATGACTAGAGAACATTTACTGCAAACCGTTTGGGGCTATGACTATTTTGGAGATGTTAGAACTGTGGATGTAACTGTTCGACGCTTGCGGGAAAAGATCGAAGACAATCCAAGTTCACCAACAATTTTAGTTACCAGACGTGGAGTAGGATATTACGTTAAAAACCCATCAGATGAATAAGGATCAAAGTCACTAGTGATAGTGGCTTTTTTTGCAATTAGGACCAATGAAGAAAATAAAAAGTGTATTTAATTCTATTAATTTTAAAATCGCAATAATTTTTATGTTGCTACTACTAGCAACGATTGAAGTAGTTGGGGCATCTTTTACTAGACAGCTTGAACAAAACTCAATTCAGAATTTTGAGTCTTCAATTCAAGTACCAAACATTATTACTAACCAAATTGCTAGTCAATTGAGTAGGGCAAATAATAAGAGTGCAAATCAACAACTAAGCCAGATTATTTCAAATTATAATCTTGGCGATATTAGTCAATTAACGGTAGTAGATAATAAAGGCGTGATCCGAGCTGTTTCAAATGTTAATGATCAGAATCGAATTGGCCAGAGGACTAGTAATGCGGATATAAAAAGCGTGCTTTCAAATGGAAAACAAGTTTCTAAGGTAATTAATGATAATGGAAACTATATGGTGCAAATTTCGCCATTGACGTCTGCTAATGGAACTAATACACCTGTGGGAGCTATTTATGTAAGAGCAAGTTTACAGGGTGTATTCAATAATTTACGGCAAGTTTCTATTTACTTCTTGATTGCCTCGTTAATTGCGGCTGTCTTAGGTGCGGTAGTTGCCTTGGTAATTTCCCGGGCCATAACTCGGCCGATTGAAGAAATGCGTAAGCAAGCTTTACGGGTCGCAAATGGAGATTATTCGGGACACGTCCGGGTTTACGCACAAGATGAGCTAGGGCAATTAGCTGAAGCATTTAACACTTTATCGGTACGAATTGAGAGAACACAAGAGATTTCTGATAGTGAACGACGACGGTTAGATAATGTTTTGACCCATATGACAGATGGGGTTATTGCGACTGATCGTCACGGAAATATTACTATCATTAATGAAACTGCCTTAGACTTTTTAGGCAAAACTGAAAAAGATGTTATTGGAAAACCAATTACTAATTTGCTTGGCTTAAAAGATGTTACAATTCAAGATCTTTTAAGTACGCAACAAGAATTAGTTGTGCGTGTAAATGACAATACAAGAGATGAAATGATTTTACATGCTAACTTTTCTTTAATTCAGCGTGTAACTGGCTTTGTTTCAGGTCTAGTTTGTGTTTTGCATGATATTACGCAACAGCAAAAAAATGAACGGGAACAACAGCAATTTGTGTCTAACGTTTCACATGAACTTAGAACTCCATTAACAAGCTTAAGAGCATATGTTGAAGCCTTAAATGATGGTGCATGGAAGGATCCAAATATTGCACCGCAGTTTTTACATGTTATCCAAGATGAAACTGAGCGAATGATTAGGATGATTAATGATCTGCTTAGCTTATCAAGAATGGATCGTGGTGTAGCCAAAATGGACTTGGAGTGGGTTAACTTAAATGATTTTGTTAACCACGTTCTAAACCGTTTTGATATGATGCTGAAGTCTGATACAGATAAAACGCATAAAAAGAAGTATTCAATCAAGCGTGAATTTCCTCACCAAGCTTTATGGGTAGAAATCGATACTGATAAGATGATGCAAGTAATCGATAATATTATGAACAATGCAATTAAGTATTCACCTGACGGAGGCGTTATAACAGTTCGCCTGCTTCAAGCCCAAAAGCATGTCATCTTAAGTATCTCTGACCAAGGATTGGGAATTCCAAGAAAAGACTTAAATAAGATTTTCGATAGATTTTACCGTGTTGATAAGGCTCGTTCTCGTAAGCAAGGTGGAACTGGACTAGGATTAGCTATTTCTAAAGAGATAGTAGAAGCACACCATGGCCGGATTTGGGCAGATAGTGCTGAAGGTTCCGGATCAACTTTCTACATTTCTTTGCCATATGAAGCAATTAGTGAGGAAGGAGAAAACTGGGATGAGGTTTAAAGATAAAGTTTCTAGAGTGGCACTGCGTGTTAGCTTAATTGCAATGGTTGTCTTATCAATAATTTTATCGGCTGTCATTTGGGGATCAGATGCTCGATTTTCTAGAATTGAAGAAACATCTAATCAAACGCAAACTAAGGATCTAGGTCAACGTTCTTTAAGAGACATCTATCTACCAACGCAAACTTTTTATTTTAAAAATAAAAAGATGTATCAAGTCTATGATACAAAGAACAATTTACCTTTGGAGTTTTCCAAATTAACTCAGTCTTTAAGACCTCTCTTGCCAATCCGAATCTGGTCTAGTCAAACTAAGTATGAAAAAATGTTGAGAAATCCAAACTATATTCAGCTAACATACCCAGATCAGATAACGATCTCATTATTTTTAACTAATGTAAGAAAAAATGATAGTCGGGAATTTAATCGCATTTTTGTCTCAACGACTTCTAGCGACTACATCTATTTAGGTAATGATGAGAACCATACACTCTATCGCATTCGTTTAAACGATGTCTCATTTAAGACCCTAATTGAGCATATTAGAAACGCTCAAACTCAAATGCCAGTCACTCTTGAAAAGGTGCATGATGACTATTTACCTTTCTATGAAAAAAATCTAAGCTTACCAGTATATAGCTACTTAACTAATGAGGAATCTGATTCATATTTTGTTTATCGTTTGTTAGGATCAAATAATCCTACCCAGCATAGTAATGGCGATACGATTACATACTCTAATGGAGTATATGAGCGTTTAATTGCTGCTAAACATACTCATAATTATGAATATATTGATTATCAACAAGATCAAATTCCTAAGACAATTAGTCGTAAATTAAATGATAGTTTATATTTCGTACGAAAGATTGGTTTATCAGAACCAGATTTAAGATTCTTTGATGCGGATGATAATACAGTTATTTATCAAAATTATGTCGAAGAATATCCAATCTTTTTACCAGGAAAATATAAGATGCGAGCACAGGTGAAATTTGCATCTAATGGGATGACGATTAACTTCAACAGTTTAGACTTACAGATTCCAATCCCAACTAATGGGGAAAAGAAAACTTTAATTCCAACTACTGTAGCCATGGATGAGTTATACCAAAAGGGATATCACCGAAAAGATATCGAAAGAATTATTATTGGCTATACGGCTAAATCTTCTAACAGTAAAAATAAGAAACTAGTAGATTTAGAGCCTGCTTACTATGTAAAGATTAACAAGCAGTGGAAGACCTTAGATGAGTGGCTTAATACAAATAATCAGTTAGACAATGCAGGAAAGGAGGGACTAGTAGATGGACTTTAAAAGAATTGAATGGATATTTTTAATTGTATTTATCGGAATTAATATCTTTTTGGGAATTGAATTATGGCAAACGCCAACTCTCTTATCTGCTGGTTCTACTCCGACTCAGACTGATATTAAGAGCGAAACAAGTGCTGATCAGATTACTATTCCAAAGGTTAACGATAAACAAGAAGATGGATATTATTTGGCTGCCAAGACTGATAATTCTTGGATCAAAAAAGCTACTCAGCAGGTAAAGGGACAAGTAGAAAATAATTCAAGTGAAAATCTTATTTCTGTTCATTTAGATAAGCCAATTACTTTATCTAAAAATAAAAAAGAAGCCCTGAGACAAGTGATGCGTTTTAAGGATGACAGCCAAAATGTATATCAAGGTAAAAATTATACTTACCTTTCAGAATTATCTGAGGGGGACGATTATATTTTTAACCAAAAGACTAAATATGGAGAATTCTTTGCTGCAACAGCTCGGCTTCATATTATTGTAAAAGATAATCAAATTGTCTCTTATTCCCAAAGCTATGTTGATGATTTAGATCCTGTCCGTGAGAGGCAAAATACAATTAGTTCAAAAACAGCGGTTGACTCGTTATATACTTACAGTGAATTGCCAAATAATTCTAAGGTTATCTTATTGAAGCAAGTTTATACTAAATTATTAACAGTTAAGGGAAATACTATTTATATTCCAACTTGGTTAGCAGCAATTGAAAATAATACTTCTAAGACAGTTACCTTGAAGCGGGTAAACGCATTTACAGGAACAATTATTCAAAATAATGTTACGACTGATGATTTTAAGGAGTGAAAAATGTGAAAGTATCAGTTTTATCAAGCGGATCAACAGGTAATTCTACTTTAATAGAAACTGAGCAACACAAAATTTTGATGGATGCAGGTTTATCTGGAAAAAAGACCAAGGACTTACTAGCTCAAGTCGGAGTTGATATTAAAGATATTGATATGATTTTCATTAGTCATGACCATACCGATCATTCAGGGGGCTTAGGAGTCTTAATGAGACGGTATCCACAAATTTCAGCTTATGCAAATTCAGGTACCTGGAATTATTTAATTGAAAGTAAGAAAATTGGTAACTTGCCTGTTGAACAGATCAATACTTTTGAATCTGGGGTAACGAAAACTTTTGGTGACTTAGATGTGACTAGTTTTGCTACTAGTCATGATGCAGCTGAACCCCAATATTATGTTTTTAGCAGTGGCGGTAAAAGATTTGCTTGTTTAACGGATACGGGATATGTTTCAAGCAATGTTAAAGGCGAAATTAAGGATGCAGATGGCTATTTAATGGAATTTAATTATGATGATATGATGCTTAGAAATGGACCGTATTCTTGGTCTTTAAAGCATCGAATTATGTCAGATGTGGGACATCTTTCAAATGATCAGGCAGCTGATACGCTACTTGATGTTGTTTCTCCAAAAACTAAAAACATCTTTTTGGCCCACCGTAGTCAACATAATAATACTCAGTATTTAGCTCATGAGACTGCACATGATTTATTGGTTGCAGGGGATGCAAATCTGCCCGCAGATGTTAAAATTATTGATACCAATCCACTAGAAGCCGGATCACTCACAGAAATATAATTTTTAGCAAATAATTTGACTTGAATTCATAAAAAATTCAAAATTTGTGATTAGGCTAGAGTGAATAGAAAAGGAGAATTTTTATGGCAGAAAATAATACTAAGAACTCTAATAAGCATAATGCTCTAATTAAAACTGGTATTGTAGGAGTGGTTGCAGGATTACTCGGTGGTGGAGTAGCTTATGCAGGTTTGTCTCAAATTAACGGACAGAATGCTCCACAAACAACTGTTGCGCCAACAGCTAAGGTTGAGAAGTCTAACAGTAAGAACAGCAGTCAGATGACTAATGCCTTTAATACGGTAAAGAATTCTGTTGTTTCTGTTGTAAATTTGAAGAGACAAAGTTCTTCTTCAACTAGTGATCCATTTGGTATTTTTGGGTCTGATAGTTCCAGCTCTTCAAAGAAGAATTCTAAATCAGATTTAGAAACTTACAGTGAAGGTTCTGGAGTTATTTACATGAAATCTAATGGTAAAGGCTACATTGTAACCAATAATCACGTGGTTTCTGGAAGTGATGAAATCCAAGTTATTTTAAGCGATGGTAAAAAGGTAACGGCTAAAAAAGTCGGAACTGATGCAGAAACAGACTTGGCTGTCTTAACTATTGATGGTAAATATGTTACTCAAACTGCCCAATTTGGTTCATCTAAGAACTTAGAGCCAGGTCAACAAGTAATTGCTGTTGGTTCTCCACTTGGGAGCGAATATGCAACTAGTGTAACTCAAGGTATTATTTCTGCTAAGAATAGAACAATAGATGTAACTAATTCATCTGGCCAAGTAACTAATCAGGCAACCGTTATTCAGACTGATGCAGCTATTAACCCCGGTAATTCAGGTGGTCCATTAGTTAATATGTCTGGCCAAGTAATTGGTATTAACTCAATGAAATTGTCTTCTTCTAGTGATGGGACTGCCGTTGAAGGAATGGGCTTTGCAATTCCTAGTGATGAAGTTGTTTCAATTATTAATCAATTGGTTAAGAATGGTAAAATTACGCGTCCTAAATTAGGCGTAAGAATTGTATCTGTTGATGAATTAACAGAATATGGCCGCAAGAAACTTGGTTTGCCTGACAGTGTTAAATCTGGTGTCTATGTCGCTAGTGTGACCAAGAATGGTAGTGCAGAGAAGGCTGGTATCAAGGCTCGTGATGTAATTACGAAGATTGATGGCAAAGATGTGGATAGCGTTGTTTCACTACATACAGCTCTTTATGCACATAAGATTGGCGATACAGTAACCCTTCAAGTGGTTAGAGATGGAAAATCACAAGATATCAAAGTTACCTTAAGTTAATTGAATATTATTAAATAGAGATAAAAAAGCTATGATTATACGATTTGTAAGCGGTAATCATAGCTTTTTCTTAATATTTAAAGTGTGAAACCTAATAAAGTTCGCATTTTAAAATTGTCAAGATCTTAGAATTATCGAATAGATTGTGGGAAAATGTGGAAAACTCTGTGGATTGTGCATAAGTTGGCAATAATAAAAATAAAAATGTGGAAAACTTGTGAATTGTGTGTAAATTAAGTCATGATTTTATAAAAGTTGAACGGCTGTTCAATCCTAGTCTGTAAGGGATAGAGCGAAAAGTTTGGAAAATTAATCAAATTTATAAAAATGTGGAATAAATTTTGTAAAAAAGTTATCCACTTTTTTATAAACCACAATTTGTTGAGAGGTAATTGAGTAAACCACTAA
Source organism: uncultured Lactobacillus sp. (assembly GCA_947641735.1). Lineage (GTDB taxonomy): Bacteria > Bacillota > Bacilli > Lactobacillales > Lactobacillaceae > Lactobacillus. The sequence goes on along the minus strand of CANRQR010000007.1, from coordinate 43,055 downwards.
ATATAGTTTTTAGTAATCCACAGCCAGGGGAAAACTCATGTGGACGCTATGTCAATTAGGGGATAAAATAAAAAGCTAGATGTGTGAAAGGGATAAATTAGCATGAATATAAAAATTGTCTGTGTAGGGAAATTAAAGGAAAAGTATTTTAAAGAAGGAATTGCAGAATATGTAAAGAGAATGAGTCGTTTTGCAAAAGTAAAAATAGTTCAAGTTCCAGATGAAAAAGCCCCCGAAAAACTAAGTCCTGCTGAAATGGAACAGGTCAAAGAAATCGAGGGAAAAAGAATTTTAGATAAGATAAAAGATAAAGAATATGTTTATGTAACTGCAATTAAGGGGAAAGAGCGAACTAGTGAGGCTTTTGCGAAAGAGTTATCTAATTTAACTACTTATGGGCATTCTGACATTACCTTTGTTATTGGAGGAAGTCTCGGTACAAGTGACGCAGTAAATAAGCGAGCAGATGACTTAATCAGTTTTGGTAAATTTACAATGCCTCATCAATTAATGCGCTTGGTTTTAATTGAACAAATTTACCGTGCATTTATGATTAATAGCGGCAGTCCATACCATAAATAATTATTTGAGAAGAAACAAGATTGGTTGAAGTAGTACTATGATGCTACTAAAAATAAGCCAGTCTTTTTTTGTTAAGGCGATCGGAACAATTACACTTCTTTCTTTGTCTTCACGATAGCCATGTGAAATCATTCCATCAGCTAAACTATTAGACCAAGAAACTGCGGATAAAATTGCTTTAAAATATAAGGCCGGTGAGTAGAAAGATAAGTGGTAATGTCTCATATCTCCGACCAGGCGGATTCGATTCACTTCGGCATGAATTTTTGGAATAACATTAAAGGCCGCTAGAGTTCCATAAGCAAACTTACTGGGTAATTTAAAATTTTGTTCTAGTGAACGAGCTAGAGCAAGAAAAGAAGTCGTTTCAGTGAAAGCAGCTCCTAAAAAAACATAGGCGTAAATTCTCGTAAACAAGACACAAGCTTGATAAAGACTACGGCTAGGAGTGAAGTAGTAAATTGTAATAAAAACTACGGAAGCCGCGAATAAAGGAATGATAAATAATAAAAATAGCTTCTTAAGGTTAATGTGCTTAAACAGAAGATAGATAAGGCAAGCTCCGATAATAATGAGATTTGCTCCTAAATTAGGCACAAGTGATATTTCCAGAGAAATAATTAAGATTAAAAATAATTTTAGTCCGGGATTCATTTTATTTACCTCTATTTAGCGTAGAAAAGTTGTTGCCCTTTTAAAACAAGATGATAGTCACATAGATTTTGAATTTGATCGAGCTGGTGACTAATTACGATTAAGCTATGGTTTGCATCTAGGAAGTAGTTCTTTAGCAAAAAAATAACTTCTGAGACGCTTTTTTGATCTAAACCACTAAATGGTTCATCTAGTAATAAAACGTCCGGATAGGCCATTAACATGACGAGAATTTGAAGCTTCTTTTTTTGACCACCAGAGAGAGAATAAATAACTTGTTCATCCATATTTTCTAAATTGAGTTTAGTTAGGATAGACTGAAGCTTAGACTCATTGAGAGAAGGATTTTGATTGTATTTTAAGCTAAAATCTAATTCTTCTTTTACCGTAACATTTAAGAATTGATCGTCTGGATTTTGAAAAATTTGTCCTACTTTTGACAAATAAGGGCGGCGACGCCAATTTTTAACCTCTTTATCTTTAAAGAGTAGTTCTCCCTGATAAGTAATAACCTTGCTTAAGGCCTTAAATAAAGAAGTTTTACCACTACCATTCTCTCCGGTTAGGAGGGTTGCTTTCCCAGAATAGATTTTTAAATTAGTTGAAGAAAGTAACTCTTTTTCTGGGAATGATAGGGAAAAAGAATTAAAAGAATATACTGATTCTTGATTTGTATGAGGAAGAGAAAAATTGGTTACTACTACTTCTTGAGAAGGTAGAGGAGAAGTTTTAATTCTTTGATTTTTGATAGCAAAAACTTTGGGATCAATTTTTTCATAATTAGCAAAGTTATGATCACTAATCAAAATTGTTTTACCGTCTTGATGGAGTGAATCTAAGCAGTTAAGCAGAAAATTTCGATTATGAGAGTCGCAATTAGCAAATGGCTCATCTAATAAGAAGAGGTCACTTTGCATTGCAATTAAGACAGCTAAGGCTACACGCTGCTTTTCACCGCCTGAGAGATGAAGGAAGGGACGGTCTAACAAAAGCGAAATATTCGTTTTATGGCTAACCTCATCGATAATTTTTTGAGCAGTAACTCGATCAATTAGTTTATTTTCTAAAGCAAAAATTAACTCTTCTCTTGGTGTTGCCATGGTGAATTGACGATTAGGGTCTTGAAAGACCATACCCCAATTAGTAAAGGGCTGAGTTAAAGAGCCAGTAGTAATTTTGCTGGTAGAAGTAGGCTCAAGGCCAGCAATTAATTTTAAAAGTGTAGATTTTCCGCAACCGCTAGGACCAGTTAATAGGGCAAAGTCGCCTTGGTTAATAGTAAAATCTAAATTCTTAAAAATTAATTTGTCTTGGTATTGAAAAGAAAGTTGGTTAATTTTGATTTGTTTGGATGACATGAGCTTTTTCTAAAAGATTTACGATTAATTTTACTAATACACAGGTAAATAAGAGCATGGAGATCCACCGAACTACAAAGTAGAGAATCATATTAAAGGTTGAAAAATAGCTATAGCCGTTTTTTATGAAATCGTACAAATAAGTGACAATGGTTGTGGTTGTAGCAGATAGGAAAAGCGTAAACCAATCATATCGACGGTAGCTAGTAAAGGTAAAACCTAATTCACTACCTAGACCTTGAACGGCACCAGAAATTAAATTAACAGCTCCCCACTGTTCCCCAGCAATCAATTCAACGCAGGAACCTAAGAACTCTCCTAAGAAAGCAGAGCCAGGAATGCGAACAAGAAAGCCGGCTAATGGTCCTGCCATACACCAGATTCCCATCATAATATCATTTGCTAACATCCCATAGCCAATTGGAGTTAGGAGAGCGGTTAGAGCATTATAGAGGCCGTCACTAGCTAAATAAATAAAACCAAAAATAATAGCAATTAAGGCAATTAAGATAATATCTCTTACATGTAATTTTTTCATTTTTTCCTCCAAAAATAAAAAGCCACCTCAAAGAGGTGACTTAAATAAAAGTCTAAAAATAGTCATTTTCCCTACGCTGATATTAATCAAACAGGTTCAATGGGTATATTCTCAGCCCGATAGGCACCCCAGATGTATTTACAGTTTAAGCTTACGCTTAATAAGACTAAAAGACAATTAAAAATAATAAAAAGGTTATAATTAAAACAGAATAGAATCAAAGGGGACTGATTGAGATGGCAACAGCGACATTAAAAAATTATTTATTAAGTTTAATGCAAAATAATCAAGCTAGTGAAGTAGAGCTTCGAACCCAGAATTTTTTGTCCTACCGTCTTTATTTAGAGGGGATGCATTATGACTTTATTGAATATCAGTCCGGAAGCAGTCAACTGCTATATTGTCTCACTGGTACATGCGAAGTAAAGATAGGAACGCAAAGCTTTTCTTTAACAAGTGGAAACATCTTATTAATTGAAAAAGATAGCGCTTATGCAATCAAGCTTAGTGACAAGAATACAGTAATTATAAAATTTAAGCTGACTAGAGATTTTTCATGGGATGAGCAAATAGAAAACGTAACAATTGATACTCCCACTGAAGAGAAACTAAGTACCCTATTTTTAAAGAATTTATCTCAAGATAAAGCCTTTTTGTTCACGACTACCTCAGTGATGTGGAGTAGCCAAAGTATCAGAGAGATAGTACAAGATGATCTTAATCATGCGGCATTTAATAGTACAATTGGATTAGAGTTACTTAAAGTAGTGATTTTGCGCAATTTACGTGAGCAGAACTTTAAATTGAGTGAAAGAAGAGAAAATAAGTTTAAGGATGAGACCTTAGATCAGTACATTGACCAGCACTATAATGACATTACGCTAGCAGAAGCGGCTGAATATTTTGGTTTTAATCGAAATTACTTCTCTACAATGGTAAAAGAAAAAACTGGTAAGAGTTTTGTGGAACATGTTGACGATCGGCGTATGAGAGAGGCTAGAAGACTGCTCGCTAAACCAAATGTATCGTTAAAAGAAATAATCGAAACTATTGGTTATTCAAGTAAGTCATTTTTCTATAAAAAATTTAAGCATTATTATGGGATGACACCAGCAGAAATGAGAAAGAGATTATTTAGAGAAGCTCATATTAATTTGAAATAGGTATGCAAAAAGGGATGCAATTGCATCCCTTTTATTACATATTTTTTAATCTCTTAATTCGATCCGCAGTAGGCGGGTGAGTATCAAAGAGTGAACTTAACCCACGATTATGAAGTGGATTTTCAATGTAGAGCCCAGCACTTGATGGATCTGGATCTTTCATTGGCTCACTGTTAGAAATCTTCTCTAGGGCTGAAATTAGGCCTTGTGGATTCCTAGTAAGTTCTACTGAGCCCGCATCAGCCAGGTATTCTCGATTACGAGACAGAGCCATTTGGGCAAGTCCAGCAGCAAGTGGTCCTAAAATTAGGGTAAAAACAATTGCTACTACCTTAAAAATTGCTTCTAAAGGACTTGAGTCTCGGTCATCGCGGTCTGAATTGCCGCCCCACCACCAAATGCGAGAGGCGAAATTAGAAATAAAAGAAATTACTGCTGCTAGTGCAACTCCAATAGTTGAAACTAAGATATCATAATTTCTAATATGAGAAATTTCATGACCTAAAACGCCCTCTAACTCACTTCTATTTAATCGTTCTCGTAAGCCAGTTGTAACGGCAACATAACTATGCTTAGGATCTCGTCCAGTCGCAAAAGCATTCGGGCTTGGATCATTGATAATAAAAACTCTTGGCATCGGAACTTGTCCAGCCAGAGCCATATCTTCAACAATGTGCCAAAGTTCTGGATCGTCTTCTTCATGAATCTCTCGCCCGTGATTCATACTCATCACTAGGTTTCCAGGATTTTGAAGAACAATAAAAAGATAAATTAAACTACCAATAAGAGCAATGGCGATTCCGGAAAAAGGTTCGCCATTAATTAAGTATCCTAACCCACCACCAACAAGAGCTAGAATAATAACGAATATAACAAGCAAAAATGCTGTTTTACGCTTATTGCGTGCTATTTGTTGATAGAGCATTAATTAACCTAAAATTTGACTTGAGGAACGGCCTTTTCTTCAGTTGGTGTTTGAAGATAGTCCATTTTCTTAAAGCCATGCATCTTAGCTACTAAGTTAGATGGGAAAGTTAGTAACTTCTCATTAAACATAGCAACTGTTGAGTTATAAAGTTGACGTGAGTAGGCAATCTTATTTTCAGTATTAGTAAGTTCTTCTTGAAGTGCTAAGAAGTTTTGGTTTGCTTTTAAGTCAGGATAATTTTCAGCTAAAGCAAAAATACTCTTCAACGAATCAGTAATTTGATTAGAAAGTTTATTAGCTTCTTCGTGATCAGAAGCTGGAAGATTTACTAATTGGTTTCTTAATGAAACTACTTTTTCTAAAGTGCCGCTTTCGTGCTTAGCATAACCCTTAACTGTTTCAACTAAGTTAGGGATTAAGTCATTACGACGCTTTAATTGAACATCAATTTGGCTCCAAGCTTCATCGGCATGCACCTTAGCTTTTTGTAAGCCGTTATAGATGCCAATATAAATAGCTACCAATAAAATTAAAATAATGATAATAATCCAGGTTAAACTCATAAACTGAATCCTTTCTCTATATCATAAATATTAAGCTAAAATGTTAGGAATATTGTACCAAATAACAGAAAATTAGAACATAAAAAAAGCACAGTTTTGTGCTTTTTTACGATATCTAAATAACAAAGTCTAAGACGATCCATCCAAGGATTGTCAAAATAATCAAACCAGCAAATTCGAGAACTGAAAATACCCAGAAGAATTTGCGCTTTGATACTGTTCCGTTTTCAACGAAACTTTTGAAAACAAGCATGTTAGCCATTGATCCAACAAGTGAACCAAATCCTCCAATATTTGAACCTAAGAATAAGGCTTCAGCATAATTAGTAAATTTACCAATTAGGATGGTTGAAGGAACATTAGAAATAAATTGACTTGAAATGATTGAAGTCAAGAAGACAGAATGTTCAGAGAACATGGTCTTTGAAATAAGTGTAACGATAAATGGTATTTGCTGGATATCACTAATAAAAATAAAGAAGCATGTGAAAGTTAAGAGTAAAGCATAATCCACATGTAACATAATTGAAGGATTAATAATAAGAGCTAAAATTACAGCAACAATTGCTGGAACATATGCTGGAACAATATTAAAAACACCAAAGAAGAAGAAAATTGAAACAGCAATCGTCAAAATCATTGGTCTTACACTAATCCTAATATCTTCTAAAGGTACTGTAGGAATCGGTGTATCTTTAACAAAAAAGATGAATAATAAAACGATAATTAAACTGACCAGCAATAATGGAAGTGACCAGCTAAAAAATTTAAGTGGTGAAACGTTATAGCGATTAACTACAAAAATATTGTGAGGATTACCCCATGGGGTAAAAGCAGCTCCAATATTTGCTCCCATTCCGATTAAAGTAACAGGTAGAATTTCAGGTAAATTGTGACGCTTAGCAATTGTTAAATATAATGGTATAAGAGTTAAAACGGTTATATCATTAGTTAAAAACATTGCAGATACAATTGATAAGATTGTAAAAATTGCAGTTAATCTTCTTGTACTTCTAGCGCTAGCTGTGAGCTTATAAGCTAATACATCCAAAACGTGTAAGTAAGAAAAAATTTGGATAATAGTCAGCATCGCTAAAATTGAGTATAGTGTGTGGAAGTTAATATCTTCAATCCTTGGGCGGGCGAAGAATAAGCTTATGATCGTTATGACAACCGTAATTTGTAAAATACGGTCTTTAGCAATATTTTTGATGACGGTCATTAAGGTCCCCTCTTAAAATTAAATCAACACTACTATTTTGAACTCTTTGTAGCAAGTTCGCAACGTCTTTTTTGAATTAGTACCTTATATTATGTATAATTTGAGCATTTTATTAGGAAAAATGGAAATATTCTTGCTATATTTAAGTTAGTAAAATAGATATGGGAGGAATTTATATGGTTGATGCAAAGAATGTTGAATTAAAAATTAAAGACAGTGCAAAAGAAGCTTTAGAAAAGAAAGTAAAACCAGATCAAGTTGTATTGCTTGCTTTAAATGATGGATCTAATGGTTATTCTAAGTTAGGTGGTACTTGTACAATTGGAGCAAATTTTCAGCTAGTTGTGTTAGATCACAAAGATCCAGAATTCTCAATTAAAGTAAAAAATAATATGGATTTAGATTTGTATACATCTGATAAAGAATTAGCATTTTTAGATGATGGATTAGTTCTTAACGCGCGTAATGCTGTTTTATCGTTATCTTCAAATGAAGGAATTATTGATGGAGGAGTAACAATTACAGAGTTTAAAGGAGAAAAACTTTCTGCAGATGAGATGAAAAAATTAGGTGGAAAGATTTGCTAGGTATTGAAGTGACGTGCTTCTTCGTGGTATGATAATAAAAGATTTTCGAAAATTTTATTTGAGAGGAAGTATAGATCTATGCGTAAAGGTGAAAACTACAACACAGGTGTTACACCAAACTTAAGACCTAAGAACAAGAAGAATTCTAAAGCTCGTGTTAAGAGAGCTGCTGAAGTAGTTGCTTTCTTAAACAAAGCTGCTAAAGACGAAAACAAGTAATTAAATTTACTACTCAATAAAAGGAGAGACGCTATTTAGCGTCTCTCCTTTTTTGTATCAAAAGTTATATAAATTAAAATTAATATAATAACATTTTGTTGTATTTGAAATTATATTACTATATAAATTGTCTTATAGAGGACAAAGTAATAAAGCATAGGATTTAAATTTTAAAATGAATAACATTTCGATAAAAGGGCTAGAATTAAAAGCAATTTTCGCCCTTATTTTGCCGTCTCTTTTTTTAGGAGTAGCAGATAATTTTTTAGATAATGTTTTTTGGGGAGTTGCGATGCTTCTGGTATTAGGCGCACTTGTTGGCCTAATTTTGCCAAATATTGTTAGTACATGGCTTATTTTAATTTTAACTGTATTGGGAATCAGCGGCTTAACCCTTGGCTATGTGAGATTAGATATATATGCTAAGGCAATATTATTGCTTTCGTTTCCAGTAGAAGCCTATCTAGCGAGTCAGTTGAGAGAATGCATTTTTAAGTGGAGCATCTATAAGAAAAATGAAGCTAGTGTTTATCGCTATATTACCCACTACGATCAAAATGTAAAACTCCAAACGACCTATAACGCACAGAAGCTATACCAGAAGATAAGCAGAATTTTAAGAGAGAAAAGTTATTTACCTTTGTGGGATGACTTTACAATCATTAAATGGGAGCATAATCAACAGTTTGCTCAGTTTAATTTAGAAGAGCATAGTCAAATTTTGAAACAAATAGCTAAAGTGCTTAAAAAGAGCAGATTAGTTGATGAAAATTTATATTACCTGGGAAATGGTGAATTTTTAATTATTTCTAATACAATTGCACCTGGAACTTTGATGGTTTTGAATGATGAATTAAAAGCAGAACTTCGAGCTTTAAAATATGAAGACTATCACCCAGCATTTAAAATGGCTACTCAGCATATTGTTGAGGAAGATTTGATATTATACCCAGATCTTGATGCAATTCTTAAACATTTAAAACGAAAGCTTGAAACAGATTTAGTTGTTGAATATTTAAAGGGAGTCGAATCATGATAGATGTTTTCTTTATGCTGGCTATTTTAGTTACATTAATATTTTTAATTGCACTTTTTGCTATGATTCATAGTGTTTGGACGATTTATCATCAAACTGAACATACCGTCCTTCATTTAGGAAAGCATCATCATGTTAAATAATTTTTTAGCATTTTCAACTTTAGTATCTATTTGGTTTTCTCTTTTAGCGTCATTAGTAACGCTTTATGGTGCGATTCGCTTTTGGATTAAACATAGTAAAAAGATTGTTTCTATTACCCCTCTAAAACGCTACCCTACGATTACGATTGTAGTACCGGCCCATAATGAAGAGCTTGTAATTGCTAAAACGACAAAAGGAATCCTTGATTTAAACTATCCTGCTTCAAAAATAGAAGTACTTTTATATGCGGATAATTGTCAAGATAAGACAGCTGCTGAGATGCGAAAGGCAGTTGATATGCCTGAATATAGGTATCGAAACGTACAAATTATTGAAAGACAGGGTTCTGGAGGAAAAGCTGGCGTTTTGAATGATGCCTTAGAAATAGCTCAAGGAGAATATATCTGTGTCTATGATGCAGATGCATTACCAGAACAAAATGCCTTGTATTTTTTAATTAAAAAAGTTTTAGAGAACCCAAGTCGCTACATGGCTACCTTTGGAAGAAATAAAACACGCAATGCAAAACAAAACTTTTTAACTAGATGTATCAATCAAGAAGTAATTGTTTCTCAACGTATTCAACATGTTGGGGTTTGGAATTTATTTAAAATTGGACGAATTCCAGGAACAAATTTCATCATTAATACCGAGTATGTAAGAAGTATTGGTGGTTGGCAACAGGGTGCTTTAACTGAAGATACAGAAATTTCTTTTCGGATTATGGAAGATGGATACTTGATTGCTTTAGCTTATAATTCAGAAGCGTTTGAACAAGAGCCTGAGCACTTACGTGATTATTATTATCAACGATTGCGTTGGGCAAAAGGAAACTATCAAGTTGTGATAAATAATTTTAAGCATTTATTTGATAGGAGTAATTGGCGCGTTAAATTAGAAACGTTTTATTTAACCTGTGTTTTCTTTTGGTTTAACTTAGCGGTTGTTCTTTCCGATATTATCTTCTTCGTAGATTTAGGATGTGTAGTGGCAAGATTTTTTAATCCTAAGATACCAATTATTTTTGCAATGGATTCCAATCTCTTACTGATGCAACTTTTATTAATTAATTGGTTACTGATGATTCTTTTATATGTAACTCAAATCAATCTGGCTTTAGCTACACAATATGGACAAGCCACTAGTGATCAAATTTGGTTAGCATTGGGTTCGTATTTTACCTATTCACAATTATTTATTGCTATTTCTATCCAAGCAGTTTGCTCAGTTATCGGGGATAAAATCTTTAAGCGAGACGGTAGTAAATGGGTAAAAACAAAGAGATTTGCAGATTAGGGATAGGGCATGAGAGTTAAAAATTTAATCTTGATTTTAGGTGTGATAGTAGCTTACTTAGGAATTATTGGATATGTAAGGATGAGCAATGATCGCACGATAGAAAAAAGATACTATCAGGTTTGGCGAGAAGACTATATAAAAAATCAAAGTGAAAGTGAGCAGTATGTTAACGCAGCTGGAAAAAATAAGCCACCGTTTGCCTTGTCGGAAGCACAGGGATATGGAATGTTACTAGCTGTAAAGGCAGGACAGAAGCACTTAGGAAGCCAAACTGATTTTCAAAAATTGGATAATTATTATTTAAGGCATCGATTGTCTAATTCAAACTTAATGAGCTGGAGACAAGAAAATAAAAAGGGAAGCTTACAGGATAATCCAGTGAGCGCAAGTGACGGCGACATGATGATTGCTCAAGCATTGCTTGAAGCTGATAAAGTTTGGCCAGGACATGGATATAAAGCTCAAGCTATTAAATTAATCAGTGATATCAAAAAGTTAGAAAGCAATCGTTCGGCTAAAATAATTACTGTAGGAAATTGGGCAAATAAGAAATCACATTTTTATAATGTAATGAGAACATCCGATGTAATGCCACAAGCATTTGAAGAATTTTATCAAGCAACTGGAGATCACAGCTGGATAGAAATAAAATCACAGATGCTGGCTTATTTACAACAGCTTAGCAGCCAACATAAAACAGGACTAGTTCCGGATTTTACCTGGATTTCAAAGCAAAAACAGGCGTCTCCTGCTAAGGCTAATGATGTAGCAACCAAAGATGATGGTAATTACAGCGCCAATGCCTGCCGAGTTCCGATGCTCTTAGCAGCAAGTAATGATAAAGACGCAAATAATATCGTAAAGAAAATGCTGAGTTTTTTTAAGCAAAAAGAAGAAATATCAAGTGGGTTTACCTTGAGTGGAAAACCCCTATATCCATATGAGTCTGCGAGCTTTAGTGCACCGATCTTTGTAGCTGCAAGTAAGTATCAAAATGAAGGATATGGTACTTTGGTAGAACATGAAAAATATATTTTTTCAAGACCGCTTCCTGCTAATAATTACTATGATGCAACATTGAGTGTTTTAGCTGCTTTAAATACAAATGAGTTGACGGGATTAGAGAAATAGAGAAAGATTAAGGTGTTAAATCTTTCTCTATTTTTGATTTGCAAGAGTAGAGTGGTTTTGCTATGATAGTAGAAATTTTAGACATTTTTATATTTCTGGAAGGGGTAAGTTTTTATGGGATTAAATGCGTATATTCAAGGTTTTAATAGTTTAGAGTCGATTGACCGTGCACCAGGGTATTTTAAATATCAACACCATTCTGTAGCTGATCATAGCTTTAGAACAGCAGAACTTGCTCAAATGATGGGAGATATCGAAGAAGTCATTGGTAAGCAAAAAGTAAATTGGAAAGCTCTTTATGAAAAGAGTCTTAATCATGATTATACTGAACGTTTTATTGGTGATATCAAGACGCCAGTTAAGTATGCAACTCCGCAATTACGTAAGATGATTGGGGATGTTGAAGAAACCATGACTGCTAAATTTATTAAGGATGAAATTCCAAAAGAATTTCAAAAAATTTATACAAAACGCCTATCTGAAGGAAAAGATGATACTTTAGAGGGTAAGATCTTATCTATTTGTGATAAGTTGGATTTACTTTATGAAGCTTACGGTGAAATTGAATTAGGAAATCCAAATCCTGTGTTCATGCAGATGTTTAAAGAAAGTCTTGAAACTATTAAAAAGTTTGATGATTTAACTTGTGTTCAATACTTTATTAAGAAAATTTTGCCAGATTTATTTAAGGGCGATTTTGCCGGTAAAGATAAAATGCAAAGAATTGCATTTAGTATTTTGTTAATGGGGGAAGAATAGGTTGAAATTACAGTGTGCATCCTGTGGTTTACGACTTGATAGTCTTCATTTTAAGCAAGAAGGGTTAATGAACCCTAAGTTGACAAGTATTTGTGATATTTGTTTAACAAGAAATTTGGATGCAGAGAACTATGAAAATCCGGTAGTTGAAAGTATTTCCCAGGTAATGCTCTATAGCTTTGTAGGAAAGAAGAATAATGGTCAGATTAAGCCGGATTCTTTAAAGCACTATCTTGTAGACAATACTAATAGGCGACAGTATGAGTCGTTCATTCAAGATTATGATGGCAATGAAGTTACTTTGCAACAAATTTCACGTCGTGAGTTTAATTTAGCAATTATTAAGAGTGAAGATAATGAAATAGACTATGTTCCTGAGAATAATGTTGATTTTGCAGTAAATATGAAAAAGATGGGGATTGAAGTTGATTTTTCTTTAAATGAAGTTGACTTTGTAGATCGGGAACGAATTCGGCATAAGTATAATTACCGCTGTCAGTATTGCGGCCGGCGTGGAACGAGTGTAGATCACAAAGATCCCGTTTCTTTATCACATGATAATTCTTTTGATAATTTGATTTTATCGTGTAGTGAATGCAATAAGATTAAATCGAACATGCCATATCAATTATTTGTTAAATTGAACGATCAATTAACTATCGTAAATAAAAAGCTAGTTAAGTATGAAGATGCTTTAGCTAATTTGAAGGAAGAGTTTCAAGCTGCTAAAAGAGACTTGGCTGGCAAGGTTCATTTAAAAGGAATTGTGAATGATCCAGAATTAAATGCAATTCGGAAGCAAAATAAAAAATTACAGGACGCGATTGATAGTTTGCAAAGTGACTATGGTGCCTTGCGTAATGAGCGCAAAACATACTTTGATATTGGTTGGAAATTAGAAAAAGAGCGAGAAAATAGCGAAATTATTTAATTCTAATAAATACAAAAGGCTAGTATAACACTGATAGTGGAATACTAGTCTTTTTAGATGATTAAAGTATTTTTTTGAGAGCTTAATTAGTACTGTTAAGTTTGCGGTAGCCGAAGTAAAATTGAAGGCAAGCTAAAACTACGTTAAGCCAATTTAGCCATAAGAAACAATCAGCTAATCCACCGGAGTGAGCACCAGTACCGTAGTAAACCCAAAAACCAATAATCACTGTTGCTACATTAATCCAGGCAAAGGATTTTTGATATGATTGTTTGTTTAATACAAACCACATCCAAATAACATTTATAATAAACCAGATTACTAAAACCCAAAATACAAAATCAAACATTATGTATTTTCCTTTCTTTTACGTTTAATAAAGTCTCAATTAGTATATTGGGACCATTCGCTCTTTTCGGGAATAGTATGAATCCTAGGAACCATGATTTCAATAATTTGTACTTTGTTAAAAGAAAAGATACTAAAAATAAATAGGTAGATAACAATAGACTAATAAAAAGGCTGATAGTTCAATGTTTATAACAAAGAGTATCAGCCTTTTTATAATTTATAGGGGAAAAGCAAATTCTATATTATTTTGCTTAAAGTTCATTATTTCTGAAGTTACGTAGGAACTTCTTAGTTTTTTCTTCTTGTGGATCGTTAAAGATCTGTTGTGGTGTTCCTTGTTCGGTAATAACTCCATCACTCATGAAGACAACTTGATCAGATACATCACGAGCGAATCCCATTTCGTGAGTAACAATCACCATTGTTAGTCCAGTCTTAGCTAGTAATTGCATGGTATTAAGTACTTCACCAACCATTTCTGGGTCAAGGGCACTAGTAGGTTCATCAAAGAGCAGAACTTCTGGATCCATAGAAATTGCCCGAGCAATTGCTACACGTTGTTGTTGACCACCAGATAATTGTTGAGGTTTAGCAGTAAGAAATGGATCCATTCCAACTTTCTGCAAGTTTTCAATAGCAACTTTTTTAGCTTCTTCTTTGGAGCGACCAAGAACCATTTCTTGGCCAATCATACAGTTTTGAAGGACATTCTTGTTGTTAAACAAGTTGAATTGCTGAAATACCATTCCGACCTTAGAACGGAAGGTATTACGATTAAAATGAGGATCAAGAATGTTTTCTCCATGGAAGAGAATTTTTCCATTACTTGGTTCTTCAAGAAGATTAATACATCTTAGCATCGTTGATTTACCACCACCAGATGGACCAATAATGGTCATTACTTCTCCTTTATTAATATTAAAAGAAATATCTTTTAATACTGTATGATCACCATATTTCTTTTGTAAATGTTGTACTTGTAAAATGTTTTCTTCGTTATTATTGTTCATGTTCAAATCCAGTCTCCTTTGGATCTTCTACTTGTAATTGGTTAGCCATTAAATTGTAGTTTTTTGGACCTTCAAGTTTCTTTTCAATGAAGTTAAAGATTCTAGTAATAGAGAATGTCAAGATTAAGTAGATCATTGAAATGATGAAGTAAGTTTGGAAGAATTGGAATGTTTGACTGGCAACAGTTGTACCAACAAAGAACAATTCTGAAACAGAAATAATACTTAATACTGAAGTATCCTTAATGTTAACAATAAATTCGTTAGTAATAGATGGTAAACAATTTCTAATGGCTTGAGGTAAAATAATATGCCACATTTGTTGTGAGTGTGTCATACCGATTGCAGAAGCTGCTTCGAATTGACCTTTAGGAGTGGCATTAATACCACCACGAATAACTTCGGCTAGGTAAGCTCCAGTATTAATTGAAACAATTACTAAAGCAGCTACAGTACGGTTTAAGTTGAGGTGCCATAATTGGGCAATTCCGTAGTAGATAACAGCAGCTTGAACCATCATAGGAGTTCCACGGAATACTTCAATATAAACAGCTAAAATCCAATCAACTATCTTTAGGCCCCACTTTTTACCAGCAGACTTAGGAGTTGGAATAGTTCTAACAATACCTACAAGTAAACCAATGAAGAAACCAACGATAGTACCAACTAAGGCAAGAAGAAGTGTCATACCAACACCGCCAAGGATCATTGAACCATAGCGATGCATAATTGACATAAACCAATTTTCTTTCTTGTTGCCCCCAGCTTGAGGTTGTTCTTTTACAGCATCAGCCATTAATTGGTCGCGCTTTTTATTAGAAATACCATTTAAAATGCTATTAACTTGGTTAAGTAACTCAGTATTGCCTTTCTTAACACCAATTGATGTAATTGAATCATCGTGATCAACTTTGAAACCTTGCATTTTGTTTAAGTTAACGGCAACGATGTTAGGGTTAACTGTCTTGTAACTTTTGTATTCAATATCTTCTGCAACATAACCATCAATAGTACCTGATTGTAAGCTTTGACGCATTGCAGAAAAGCTTCTCATTGCTGGTTCGCGTTTAGCACCATGAAGTTGCTTAATCAGGTCATAGTGTAATGTACCTTGTTGTGCAGTTAATTTTGCGCCTTTAAAATCATTTAAACCTTTTGCTTGAGCAAATTTTCCGTTTCTGCTTGTGATAACTACGAAAGTACTTTTTCTATATGGTTTAGAGAAGTTGATTGCTTTTCTACGTTCAGCAGTAGGAGACATACCAGCAATGATTAAGTCAATCTTTCCAGAAGTTAAAGCTGGTAATAAACCATCCCATTCAGTTTTTTCTACTACAACTTTACGATGTAATTTTTTGCCGATGATTTTTGCAATTTGAACATCGTATCCATTTGCGTATTGCTTAGAGCCGTCGATTGGAACAGCGCCATTTTTGTCTGTTGTTTGAGTCCAATTGTATGGGGGATAGTTAGCCTCCATACCAATTTTTAAAGGCGCTTCTTTTTTAGCCGCTTGAGTTTGATTAGAATTAAAACTAAAACCAATCACTAAACTTAAAATTAAGGCTAATAAAGCACTAAACCATCTTATTTTTGACTTCACTTTGAAATACCTCCAAAAATTATTTCAAATAAAGCCAATACAATAAAAGCGAAAAAACCTCGTTGTTTACCAAAAACAACGAGGTTTGTAAAAATCATCAGTAATTAAACCAAATCATATAGCGCTCCCTGGGGACGACCAGGACAGTATGTAAGATATTCTCTTACATCCCAACAAATTAACTTCACGAAAGAAAATTTGTTTCGGCGGTAATCCTAAAATTGACTCTCACTGTATTCGCGTACTCAAGTAAATTCTGTGATTATCGCAACCTCTATTGCATTGGGGATTTATTTAACCGATGAAAAGATTAAACGATTTTTAATCTTTTGTCAAATAAATCCATGATTTTTTTTGATATCTTTTTTCTTGATGTCTGAAACATAAGGATTACCGCTAACGATGAATCTTAATTTCTTCTGAGCCCATTCAGGATCTGATTGATTAATTCCTACTCTTGGAAGGGCAACAATTTCTTCTATTTCGCGTTTGTGATCGATATCAATATCAAAAGGCGAATCGTTCAAATCAACCAAATCCCATTTACGACTAGTAATCCCTAAGGCTTGCATCATTTTTCCAGGTCCATTAGTCAAAAGCGGTCCTGTTTTACCGCTACGGTTTTTAATCATCGTGTCAATTCCTGTTAGAGGATCGATAGCTCTGATTAATACTCCTTGCGGTTCACCTTCTTCTTGACAAGAAACGTCAAAGAAAAAATATTGCCTTTGGGAATAAATATATAAACTGCCACCCGGCCGATATAAACCCTCATTTGCGGGACTACGTCTGCCGCCATAAGAATGAGCAGCTCGGTCTTTTACACCGACATAGGCTTCTGCTTCAACAATAGTACCAGATAGAATTTCTTCTCCATTATTGTAAGACAAGGTTCTACCTAGTAGGTCTTTACTGATTTCGCTTGTAGAACGATTAGTGAAAAATTCTGTGTAATTCATATTAATTTTTCTTTCTAAAAAAAGTTGTACACTGATAATTGAAGATAAATATTAGCAGCGAGTGAGGAATGTAACCATGAATGAAATAAAAGTAGTTAGAATATATGACCATGAGCAACCAGCTGGTTATCGAATTTTGGTAGATCGTTTGTGGCCTAGAGGAATGAGCAAGGTAAAGGCTCACTTAGATGAATGGGATAAAGAAATTGGGCCAACTAATGAATTGAGAAAATGGTTTAATCATGAAGACGATAAATATCCTGAATTCAAGTCTAAGTATATAGCGCAATTGAAAGCTAATCCAGCAACACCAGCTTTTATTAAAAATGTAAAAGAAAAACTAGCCAAAGAAAATGTTCTTTTCTTATATGGAGCTAAAAATAAAAAGTACAACCAAGCAGTTGTACTTAAGGAATTTATTGATAAGCAATTAAGTTAAGGCATTTTCTTACCGTGTACATTTTGTCGTACATAGTGAAAAATAATTGTTAAAATAACCGTGCCAAATACAATACCAGCAAAGATTGCATCAGGTAATTTAAAGTTTAACGGTGGCAGTGAAATAAGCAGTTTAATCGCAATAATTGAGATTAAGACATAGGCCATAGTCTGAAGCTCTGGAATAATTTCCATTAGCTTAATAATAATTTCGGCTACGCCACGCATGCATAAAATTCCAATCATTCCACCAACTAGAACTACTACTGGGTTATTTGACATGGCTAAGGCAGCTAAAACCGAATCAATTGAGAAAACAATATCCATTGACTCAATTGAGATTACAGTTCTCCAAAATAAGGAAAGATGGTGCTTTCTTTTTTTGGAGTTCTTTTTCTTATGATTTTCTTTTTTAGCCTCTTCTTTTTTAGCAACTAGCTCAGGGTGGCGAACGTCATAAAAGTATTTGTAAACTAGGTAAAGTAAATATAGGCCTCCTAATAACTTGATTTCCCAGAAGTTAATTAAGTAAGTACCAATTCCAATTACAATGAAACGAAATAAATAGGCTCCCCATAAACCATAAACTAGAGATTTTCTTTGTTCATCTTTAGTGGGTAATACTTGTGTTTGAGCTGCTAGGACAACGGCATTATCAACGGAAAGTAAACATTCCATCAAAATTAGGGTAAGAATCATCATCCAATCTTGACCGCTAGTTAAGACGTGTGCCCAATTATTAGCGTCAAAAAAAGGTTGATAAAGTTTAATTAGCTGCATTTAAATAGCCTTCTTCGAGATTTATTAAACGTTGTTTTTCTTTCTCTCCCATTCTATAACTTCCTACCTTATCTGGAGCTAAAACTACACGATGACTTGGGATGAAAATTAAAGATGGGTTTAGAGCTACTGCATGGGCAACTGATCGAACTGAAGTAGAACCATTGATGGAAGCTGCTAGGTCACGATAGGAAATAGTAGTCCCATATGGAATATTTTCAATCATTTTTACAACCTTATTTTGAAATGGTGTCCCAAAACTTGAATAATCAATTGGAACAGTAAAAGAATGGCGCTTCCCAGCAAAGTATTCTTTTAATTGTTGAACATAAGGAGCAAGTTTTTTTGAGTCTTGAATCAAAATATGATTAGGATAGAATCCCAAAATGGATGCTTCAATGTTACTATTCTTTGATCCAACAAATGCTAATCCCAAGTTGCTGATAACTAGTTCATAGATCCATGGTTTAATTTCAACAAAATCATAATAGAAAACTTTTGCTTGGGCAAGTGGCATTTAATCCTAACCTTTCTTTTAATTGATATATTAACTGTACCTTATATTGTACAACAAAAAATAACATAAGGAGGAGGGAAACAAATTAAATAAAATGTTAGTTAAGATAATAGCGGTTATATATATAATTTGTCAAATACTTTTTCAGCATTCTCAATAATTGTTGAAACTTCTTTGGGAGCTGGTATAGGAGTATTATTAACTACCCAAATTTTTGCATTAGCTTGCCGATAGGCGAGAAGTTGAGCAAAAGGATAAACAACAAAACTTGTTCCGGCAATAATAACTAAATCGCTATCATGAATCTTTTCAACAGATTTTGTGAGTACTTTTTCGTTAATTGGTTCACCGTATAAAACAATTCCCGGACGAATTATCCCTTGATCCTTTTCATGAAGGTATGATTTTTTATAGCTGTCATATGAAATTTTTTCATGACATTTAGTACAGTAGATATTATAAAGATCACCGTGAAATTCTATGACGTGTTTATTGCCAGCTTTTTTATCTAAACCATCTACATTTTGAGTAATTAAAGTTCCATTTTTATTGCAACTAGTAGCAATTTTTTGATGAATAATATTAGGTTTTGCATCTGGAAAATACATATTTTCCATTACGAAGTGATGGAATTTAGCTGGTTGATGAAAAAGAGTTTCTTCACTTAAAATTTGTTCTGGGCTTTCCGAAATCCCATTGTAAATTCCATTTTTTGAACGATAATCAGGGATATGCGACGGAGTTGAAACGCCTGCACCCGTTAAGTAGGTAATATGATGAGCTGCATTAAGATCAGCTTGAAGTGCAGCAATTTGCTTATCTACATCCATAATTAAAACCTCCTACTATTATTAATTTTCAGCTAAGTCAATTATAGAATGCTGAGAGAAAAAGTGGTATTTGTTATAATTAGTGTAAGATTTTTAACGTTAATAAATAATTTTAGAAGGTAAATTATGTCACTTTTATATATTGCTTTTGATATCTTGCTAGTTGGCTATATTTTTTATAGCTGGTATTGGCAAGCAAACATTGATTATAAGGCCCGCTTTAGAAGTTCCTCAGTTATCTGGGCTCTAATTTTTTTACTAATCGGTTTTTATTTAGATTATTTCACTGATCCAACAGTTCTTATGAATGTTTTTATTGCTACATTTTTGCTAATGAGCATAATTGATGGTGTTAGTGGGCTAGCTAAGAAGCGTCTAGTTGTAAGTGGATATTTTAAGCGAACAGTTAAGTATAGCGACATTGCTCACGTTACATTAATTACAGTTCCCAATCCTAAAAAGCCAACTGTAATGGCAATCTTTCAAACTAATAATCGTCAGGCTTACTATCTTAGATTCTCACAGCAGGTTAGTGATGTGATTGTTAATATCAGAAAATATCTCGGCTCAAATGTTGGAATAGAAGTCCAATCAATGATGTAAAGTTAATAAAAAAGGGTAGATCTCTAAGTACTCATATTGCGAGTAGGGAGGATCTATCCCTTTTTATTTTATAGAATGGGAGAAAGTAATCTAGAAAAAGCTTGTTTAAATCGAAGATAACGCGACCAGTTATCGGTAATTTCTAAAGTCAATTCTGTACATTTAGCTAAATCTTTTTCAAAAATATGATTTAATTCCCGGGTAATATTTTTATCGTAGAAGACTGCATCAGTCTCAAAGTTTAAGCTATATGACCTAAAGTCTTGATTCATTGATCCAGCTGCAGCGAAGCGATCATCAACCATGACGGTTTTTGCATGAATAAAACCATTATCATAAACATAGATCTTTATTCCCTCATGGAGCAGGTAATTTGCATACCACTGTGTAGCGCGGTAAATAAAGGGATGATCAGGCATTGAAGGAATCATGATACGCACGTCAACGCCTGAATGAGCCGCAATAACCCAAGTGGCAATCATTGGATCGTCTGGAACAAGATAGGGTGTTTGAATCCAGAGTGTTTTTCTAGCCATCATCATCATTCTAATCATGCCATTACGTAAATATGGCGTAGAAGTATCAGGACCATCTGAAACAATTTGAGTTGCAACATCATCTTCTGTTAGCTGATTTTCTTCAATTTTTGGAAATAGTTTTTCATTAAATGAAATTGTCTGATTTTTATCAGTAATTGAAGCATTCCAATCCATTACAAAACGCTCCTGCAACAGCAGGGACGCGGAGCCGACGATTCTAAGATGAGTATCACGCCAGTAGCCAAATTTTTTGCTTTTGCTGACATATTGGTCTCCGACATTAAAGCCGCCCGTCCAAGATATTCGCCCGTCTATAACGACAATTTTACGGTGAAGGTGATAATTCATCCGATACTTTTTAATCATGTTTTGAGCTGTGATAAAGGCTACAACTTCACCGCCCAAATCAGTTAAAGGTTTAAACCAAGTCTTTGAAGCTCCAGGAGAACCCCAAGGATCATAGATAAGTCTTACCTTAACACCTTCGCGAGCTTTTTTAATTAATAAATTAAGAAATTTATTACCTAAATCATCATTCATGAAGGAATAATATTCAACATTAACTGTTTCTTGAGCTTGTTCGATGTCTTTAAAAAGAGCTTCAAACTTCTTTTCGCCATCAGTATAAAAACTGATTTTGTTGTTTTTAGAAAGGGGGGAATCGTGCTTAAAGTTAAAGTAATCAATTAAAATTTTGGCTTCTTTAGAAGTATCTGTTGGCCCAGCGGATTTAGGAACACGCGGGATCATCTTATTTACTTTATTTAAACCAATGTGTTTTTGATTGTTAATGGCAAAAAGATTTTCTTGTGATAATCCACGTCCAATAAAACCATATAAAATAAAGCCTAAAATTGGAAAAATTAGTAAAATAATTAACCATGCCCAAGAGGTAGCGACAGATCTTTTTCGGTGGAATACAACATAGAAGGCTAAGATTGTGTTGACAGCCCAAAGAAGTGCCCAAAATTCATTCGAAAAAATAAGTATCCCTCCCAACTAATTAATTATTATCGTTGTTATGGCCTCCAAAAATGAGTAGAAGTCTAAACAATTGTAACATGCTTGTTAAAACGGCTGCGACATATGTTAAAGCTGCTGCAAATAAGACTTTACGGGCCATTGGCATTTCTTGTGGGGATAAAATAGCCCCATTATTTAGCATCCGTAAAGCACGATGAGAAGCATTAAATTCAACTGGTAATGTTACTACTTGGAAAAGCAGAACTAAGGCAAAGCACCAAATGCCAATTTTAATTAGGGTTTGGTTCATTCCTAACACTAATCCTAAAAGAATTAGTGGCATTGATAAATTGGAACCAAGAGAAACAATTGGCACTAAGGCAGAACGCATTCTCATTGGGGCATAATCACTAGCATCTTGCAAGGCATGCCCAACTTCGTGCGCTGCAACGCCAACCGCCGCAATTGAAGAGGAATTATAGACTGATTGTGAAAGACTTAGAACTTTATTGGTGGGATTGTAGTTATCAGTCAAATTGCCGGCAACTTCACGAATTTCTACTTCGTATAGACCAGCTTGATCAAGAATATAACGGGCAGCGGCTTTACCAGTATAATTTCCTTGATTTCGAACTTGGTCATAACGATTAAAAGTTGAATTAACATTCATTGAGGCCCAGCCTGAAATTGCTACACCTAGAATAATCATCCAAAAATATGGGTCATAAAAAAATGGCATATAGTACATAATTATTTTCTCTCTTTATAAAATTAATCATTTAACTTCAAAAATTTGTTAATAATATTAATTACAAAAGGATTATCGTGTAAAACACTGTGCTCAGCGGCATCTCCCCGCACCTCTACTTCTTGGAAGGTATGAGCAACAGGAGCAAGAATGTAGCGAATCGATTTAGCAGAAACAACAGAAATGAATCGATCCGTATTAGTTTCATCTAAAATATTTCCATAAATATTTAAAACTGAAATATTGGGGTTAAAACGTCTCTGATTAAAAAGCATCCCCATATAAGATGGACTCATTAAAATGGGTCGCCCTTTTTCATTAAGACGATTGACGTTGGGCAAATCACCTAAATACATTACTCCATCAAAAGGTCCTGCAATCAAGGCACAGTGATCTAAATGTGGAAAATTCTTTCTTAAGCTGGTTTTCATCTCAGCTTTGATTACTGAAGGAGCTCCTAAGGAATGGGCGACAGCACTGTATTTTTTGAAATGATATCTTTTACTTAAATAAGAAAGAGCTGCTCGAAGATAATAAGAACTAGCATAAACACCAGCAATTCGATCCTTAAAAATAAGTTGCACAATGGGCTGCTTATCTGCTGTCCAAGTTCCTTCTAAGATGAAATTACCAAATGGATCAATTGTAGCTTTAAGAAACTTATCACTGCCTTTTGCCTCACAGGCAGCTTGGACCATTTTATTTGTCGTATAATCTCCTCCGCGAAAGCCATGCACATAAAAAACAGGTATCTGTTCAATTGTTGGATCTATTTTTTCGGTAGTCGAGCTGTCCTCAACTTTTCTTTTGTGCATCCGGAGGAGCCAGCGAGTAGGGGTAAAAGTAGCCATTAAACCTAAAACAGTCATTCGAGCAATACTAGGTTCTTTATTTTTATGCTTATTGTTTTTTTCGACTTCTTCACTATATTTTTTCTGGATAAAAAACACTCTTTTTCCTCCCTTCTTTCTTTATAATTTTAGCGTTAAAATTATTCTAACATTTTATAGGTTAGAGCAAATGAAGAAAGGAACAATTATGAAATACTACGCAGTAAAAAATGGCCGCACACCAGGTGTTTATCGAACATGGGAAGATGCTAAAAAGCAAGTAGATGGATTCTCTGGTGCAGAGTATAAATCTTTTGAAAAAATCACTGATGCAACTGAATATCTAGATTGGAATAAGGAAACACAACCTGATATTGTTAAAGAAGATTCTTTAAGTAATGCAATTAAAAAAATTAAGTCAGCTAGTGGAGCATCTCAAGCTAACTCTAAGACTTCGGCTGACTATTTTGCCACTATTTACACTGATGGAGGATCTCGAAATACTGGTGTTCATAAAGGCGGTCATGTTAATGAGACCGATAAAGCAGCTTGGGCTTATTTAATTGAATGGGATAATGGTCGGACATATAGTTCGGGGGGAGAATTTGGTGCCACAAATAATAAGATGGAGCTGCTCGGACTAATTAATGCACTGGAAAAATTAATTGAGCTAAAATTCAATGACAAGCATTTATTGTTTGTTTTAGATTCACAATATGTTTTAAATGGAATCAATAAACACTGGATTAAGGGCTGGAAGAAGCGTGGCTGGAAGAGATCAAATGGGCCCTTGATTAATGCTTCTGAATGGAAGAAACTAGATAGTTTATTGGGACACTTTTCTGACAGTGAATTTAGCTGGACCAAGGGACATGCTGACAATCAAGGAAATAATTTCGTTGATCACGAGTTAAACAAATATATGGATCAAATGAAATAGAAAGTTCAAAAATTCGTAATATCACTAAGAGAGACTATAATTAGAAGTGAAAGCGCATAAACCAATTTAAATGAGGTGATATTATGAAAAAGTTCTTTAAAGTAGTTGGTATCGGTGCAGCTATTTGTACTGGCATTGGTGCGGCAGCTGCTGTAACCAAGAAGCTTATAGATAAAAACAATAATAGTGGCGAAGATGTAGTTAAAGACGAAGAACCAGAGTTTGAAGATGGAGAATCTGATGATAGTACTGAAAATTCGACTGAGACTACTGATTCAACTGAAACAAACTAATTATTAAAAAATCCGCTTGCTAAATAAAAAAGTCTGCAAAATTGCAGACTTTTTTGATGCACTTTTTTTAGTAGTTGCTATAATAATAAGTGAAAGACTAGAACGCACGCAGGTACTAGTTTTGACGACGGAGACGGCTATATTTAGCCGTCTTTTTTCTTAATTTATTTTAAAATAATTGCACCGCCGAAAATATTTCTAAACCAGTTAACAATAGAATCAATTAACTTTTGGAACCAGTTGCGGGTTTCCGGGGTATTGAATTTTGAAAAAATGTTTTTAGCACCAGATTGAATTTGGTCAGTTAATTGACCAGCTTGTTGCTGGAAATTTTTATCTTTTAAGGCACCAGAATTTTTGACCTTAATTAAAACATTAATAATTTGCTCTTTTTGGTCGTTGTTAATTGTGTCACCGAGATGATTAATATTAATTTGATTATTAACAATATCTCTAATTTGACTATTAGAAATATTTTGACCTTGTTTAGCCATTTCCTTTTTAGCTCCAGCAATAGCATTATTTAATTGGGCATCTGAGTAGCCTTCTTTACTCTTATTTTGGTTAGTAATTTTACTCAGGGTATTCATTTCTGTTTGTGCAGCATTAATTTGGCTTTGATTTAATGAATTGCCATTTTTAGCATAAGCGGCATATACGCCTGCTAAAGCACCAGATCCATCAATTGGAGTAGCAGAAGTGACATAAATATCAGCGTCTGAAATACCAGCAGTTAAAGCGGCATTTTTATATTGGTTAGCAGTAATTGTTGTAATGTTATTGTGACCATTATAAGGTAAAATATGAACATTAATTCCACTACCAGAGTTGGTCTTTTGGACCATTGCACTTGACCAGACACCAGAATTGTTGGTGAAGTCATAGCCAGAAGGGTTAAGGTATTTGACAAGATCAGACCCAGTAATTGTGATGGTAGTGTAGTTAGTACCATTTAATGATTGTGTTAGGGTATTAATTGTTCCTTGTTTTTGAGAAGAGGTAAGAGATGTACCTAATGTTACAACAGGAGTATTGTTATCATCTGCTTTTGCAATTTTATTATTAGCAAAAGTGGCTAAGCTTAAAAATCCACTTGTTAGAATAGCTAGAAATGCAATTAGTATTTTTTTCATAATAATTATTCTCCTTATGAAAGATACTCATTTTAATGGCTATATTATAACCTAAATAATCAAGTGAATTATGTAAATAAGTATTAAGATGCTATAATCATAAGCAAAAGGAGGCAGACGCCGTGTTACGCCAGCCAATGTTAACGGTGATTATGCCCGTCTACAATATGGAAAAGTATTTAGGTCGGGCACTTGACGCTTTAGCTAAACAAAAAGATAGAAATTTTAAATTACTAATTGTTAATGACGGATCAAAGGATAGAACTCGTGAAATAGCCGAGTCATACCGGGATCGGTTTCTTTATTTTGATATTATTAATAAGAAAAATGGAGGGCTTTCTGACGCTAGAAATGTTGGAATGACTCACGTAACTACACCATATTTTACTTTTCATGATGGGGATGATTGGGTAGATTCAGGTTATACTGCATACTTTGTCAGAGCCTTTGATGAGCACCCAGATGTTGATATTGTTTCTTGTGGTTTTTGGATTGATTCAGAAAAGCGTCATGAGAGTCATCCTGTAGGAAGTAAGCAAAGTGGTGGCTTAATTGATAAAAGAGAAGCCTATTTAAAGATGACCAATGTATTTGGCTCACCTGTTAAGGGTTATACCTGGAATAAGGGATACAAAATTAGCATCATTAAAAAGTATCACTTGCGTTTTGTAGAAGATCTGGCATTTATGGAAGATCAGATTTTCAATGTTAAATATGTATCTTTGACTAATGGCTTTTACTACAGCTCAACTCCTTATTATCATTACTGGCAGAGAGCAGATAGCATGGTTCACGATCTTAATCCAAAGAAAATACCTGATAATTTTAGAGCAAATTATCGGGTTTGGCGCCAGATTATTAAAAGCTTAATGGCAGAGCGTGAGACTCAAAAAGAAAGTAAAAAAATCGCCAAAAAGGCATCTTTAAGCGATTTTGACCATCAAGATTTATAAGAACTTACAACTAAAGGAATAAATATGAAAGTAAAAGTTAATGGGGTAAAGATTTACTATCAAAAATTAGGTAAAGGACATCCCTTAATTTTATTGCATGGACATCATCAAGACGGTGGGATCTTTGATAAGCTAGTTGCACCTCTTTCTCTATACTATACTGTGGTAGTTCCTGATATGCGTGGTCATGGACTAAGTGAAGGAGAGGCAAGTGAGCACTATCAAACAGAGGTAGAAGACTTACGAGCCTTTATTAACGCGCTTAAGTTAGATAAGCCATATATTTTAGGCTTTGGTTCAGGTGGTTTAGTAGCTCTTTCTTTAGCTGCCCAGGCTCTAGAGTTAGTTTCTAAAGTAATAGTTGCCGGAACTTACGTTAATGGAAATGGTGTGAACGCAAAACATATTGCTGCTAATACAATTCGTGGATTTTTTAAAGGGGATCGAGATAGTAAGGTGGCTTTAAGAGAAAGTCATATTCCTGTTGAAACGCTAAAGCGAATAAAAACTCCTACTCTATGTGTTGTTGGAGAAAGAGATTGGGTTAAAGTCGAACATGTTCGCTGGTATAGTCAGTTACTACCTAATTGTCGGTTAGTCTTAATGCCGCGTCAAACTCACTACAGTTATGTTGTTCATAGTTTAAAATTATTAGACTTAATTAAAGATTTTTGTAAAGAGGACTAGTTTACTAGTCCTCTTTTTCTTTTTGTACTTAAATCAGATAGAATTAATATATAAAGTATAAATTAACGAGGCAGAGGATAAGGATTATGAAAGAAATAGCAGTGCAGGGAATGAATGGAGAAATGGTAGTAGAGGGAGATAAGATTACTGTGAAGCATACAGGACCTTTATTTTTAGGTAAGCGTGAAGTAGTGTTAGATATTCATAGTCTGCAAGCAGTAGTTTATAAAAAAGCACATCTATTAATTAACGGCTTTCTAAAATTAGTACCTAAGGGAGATAATCCCATGCTTTATCAAACTGCCACCTTACATCAAATGGGAAAAGACGAGCTAGCCATTATTTTACGTGCTTTTGAAAATACAAACCCACAAGATGCAGAAGATTTTTATACTTATGTTGTTGGTCGTTTAGATCAAATTAAGGCAGCTGAAAATAATCATTTATAATCTACAGCTGAAAAGTAGAGCAAAATAGGAATTTTTCGTTATAATAAGAATAGCTGTTAATTTTACAAGGAAGGGCAAATTAATGAAAAAAGAAGAATTGCATGAAATGTTGCACCCAATGAAATTAATCGGACTTGGTGGAAACCAAGCCCTAGCAGAAAGAATTGCGGCTGCTTTGGATAAGCCATTACTTGAAACTGCTGTTCAACACTTTAGTGACGGAGAAATTCAAGTAAACATTACAGAAAGTGTTAGAGGCTGTGATGTCTACGTAATTCAATCTATTCAAGATCCAGTGAATGAAAACTTCATGGAACTAATGATTGTATTGGATGCTTTACATCGTGCATCTGCTCACTCTGTTAACGTAGTAATTCCTTATATGGCATATTCTCGTCAAGATACTAAGAATCGTTCACGTGAACCAATTACTGCAAAATTATTGGCTAACTTGCTTCAATTGACTGATATTGATGATTTAATTGCAGTTGATTTACATGCATCTCAAATTCAAGGTTTCTACAATATCCCAGTTGATCACTTACATGCGATGCCAATTTTAGCTCAATACTTCTTAGACAATGGTATTGCAAGCAAGGATAATGATGATGTAGTAGTTGTTTCTCCTGATCACTCTGGTGCAAAACTTGCACGTACTTTTGGTTCATACTTCGATGCTCCAATTGCTATTGTTGATCAACGTGGTGCACGTTATGACGCAGAAGCTCATGATATGATTGGGGACGTCAAAGACAAGACAGTCATTATCGTTGATGACTTGATTGATACTGGTTCTAGAATTGCTTCTTCAACTAGATCAGTTTTAGCTGCTGGTGCTAAGAAAGTTTATGTTGCTGCAACTCACGCACTACTTTCTCAAAATGCAATCGATGTATTGAACGAATTGCCAGTAGAACAAATCGTAGTAACTGATACTATTAAGCATAAGAAGTACCCAGATAGAATGGTTCGTTTATCTGTAGCACGTTTACTTGCTAAAGGTATTGATTATATTTACAACGATAAGTCAATTCACCAAATTTTTGATGAACAAAACAGAATTCAAGGATAATTCACATTAAAATTTAATATTTAAGAAAAGACTGATCTTGGTTTAAAGTTTAGATCAGTCTTTTTGTGTTTGAACATTTTATATTTAATTAAGAGTAAAATCTAATTAAATCTATCCTTAAAATCATGACTAGCCTTCCAGACATAATTTGACAATTTTCTCATGCAAGTTATAATACAAACAAATAAAATAGCCAATTAATTGACTATACAAGAATTTTAATTTCATAAAAAGAAATGTCTCTAGTATATGTTAAATACTAGAGGCATTTTTGTCTTTAAGGGAGGACTATAAAATTGGATGAAAAGGAGAAGCTAAAGTTAAAAAGATCACTTAAGAGTCGTCATGTAACAATGATTGCAATTGGTGGAGCCATCGGTACTGGATTATTTTTAGGGTCTGGTACAGCTATTCAAAGTGCTGGTCCATCAATTATCTTATCTTATTTGATCGTTGGTATTATTAGCTTTTTTATGATGAGGGCCTTAGGAGAATTAATTTTAGCGGATCCTGAGCAACACTCATTTATTGAATCAGTGAAAAAATATCTTGGAAATAGAATGGAATTTGTTGCAGGCTGGACTTACTGGCTATGCTGGCTTAGTTTAGCTATGGCTGATTTAACTGCAACGGGAATTTATTTGAAATATTGGTTTAAAGATCTGCCTCAATGGATAGGCCCATTAGTGATCGTGATCTTGTTAATGTTAGTTAACATGGTTAATGTGGGACTATTTGGAGAGCTTGAGAGTTGGTTTTCAATGATTAAGGTTTTAGCTATCTTAGCTTTGATCATTACGGGACTAATTCTTTTAATTATGCATACTAAAATCGATTCTAGAACTGTTTCACTAAGTAACTTGGTAAACTATGGTGGCTTTTTCCCAACAGGATCCTGGGGCTTTCTGAAGTCATTTCAGATGGTAGTTTTTGCATTTGTAGGAATTGAAATTGTGGGACTGACAGCTGGTGAAACAGCTAATCCTGACAAAGATATTCCCAAGGCAATAAATACTTTGCCAGTTAGAATTGGATTGTTTTATGTTGGCTCGATGATTGCTATTATGGCAGTTTATCCATGGAATAAGATTGTTACTACAACCAGTCCTTTTGTACAAGTTTTTGGAGCAATTGGTATTCCAGCAGCTGCCGGAATTTTAAACTTTGTTGTTTTAACAGCAGCAATGTCAGCGACAAATAGTGCAATTTTTTCAACTAGTAGATCCTTATATGCTTTATCTCGAGGCAATAATGCACCTAAGAGATTCGGCAAGTTAAGTAAAAAGGCTGTTCCGAATAATGCCTTAACATTTTCATCTTTGATTCTATTCATTGTAGTAATTCTTAACTATATTATGCCGGCTCAAGTTTTTGATATTATTTCTAGTGTTTCAACAATTAACTTTATTATGGTTTGGATAATTATTATGTGGACTCACTTGAAGTATCGAGCAGAAAATAAGGGACAACTTGGCAAGTTTAGAATGCCTGGTTTTCCAATAACGAGCTGGATTACAATAATTTTTTATTTAGTAATTTTAGTAATATTAGCTTTAATTCCAGCAACTAGACTACCATTAATTATTTCAATTATTTTTATTTTAGCTTTAGCCTTAAGCTATACTCTTTTAGAGAGAAGAAAAAGTAAATAGTGAGAAGAAACTGACGGACAAAGCGTCAGTTTTTTATATAGGATTAATTAAAAAAATAAATCCTAATTCGTTATTAGTAATAGCACTTGGTATAATAATTGTAATTAACACTATGAAAACGCTATACTGTATAGGAATAGAATAAATAGTACGAGGAAAAAGATATGGCAAGACAAAAAAATTTAGTAAGACGGCATGAAATATTACGCAATACTTTTATCCTTCTGAAAAAGAGAGGGATGGAGAATGTATCGCTGCAAATGATTGCAGATAAGTCGGGGATTTCTAAATCATTGCTCCAATCTTACTACCCACATAAAAATCTGTTAATTACAGAAATTGTTACTAACTTTATGACGGCTGTTTTAAAAAGTTTAAATGCGACTGACTTTAAAGACTTAAATACATATTCTAAAATGAAAATTTTTATTTATTTAATTTTAGAGCAAGGTATTCAAGATGAAGGAGTAGAGCGTGTAGTTAAGAGCATTTTAAGCGATAGTGATTCCCTAGATCGCTGGAGTCAAATTCTTGACGATTGGCTTAGAAATGAAGGAGTTAAGCATGATCTTGGAAGTGACCGTCAGGTTCAGATTGGCTTAAACTTTATTGTCACAGCTGGCGGAAGTTTATACATAAAACGTGCTGAATTGGATTTAGATGCAGATGAAATTTCTGATATAATGGTAAAAACTTTTATGTCAACATTTCTATCAATGGATGAGTCTAAGGTAGATCAAACAATTGATGAGGCAAAATCTGCTTTACAAAAATATGAACTAGCTACTTTGACCCAAACAATCAATGAGATGTTTGACAATTAATTTTTAAGGAAGGTCTAGGAAATGGCAGTACGCACACGCAGTGAGTTACGTAGAATTGATCAAGCTCAAACTGTGCATGATAAAAGATCCTTTGGAATTGCAATCTTTACAATTGTGGTCTTATTTTTTGGCTTAGTAACTTTTATGAATCCAATTTTTATGAAGAGTCAAATTGCAAAGGAAAGCAACGGAGTAGTAGCTGAACGATATATTAATCAGAAGTTTGATAATTTCGCTGCGGCAATTGGTGCTGATAGAAGTAGTAATAATAGCACTAATAATCTTCTTACCGTTGAACAAACAAGACCAATTGCAGATGCGATGATTGATTATACCTTGGGCATCCATCTATTTAGAGCTGAGAATTCAAGTTTAGCTGGTCAAATTAGAAAAATTATATTAACAAAAATAGATGATAATTCTTCCATGGAAGCTAAATCCGTACAAGAAAAGCTCAGGAAAAATAAAAATGGTGGACTTTATGCAATTATCACCAGTTTTGGTTTAGCTAATGCTACATTAATGGCAAATATCGAGATAGTATTATTAGTTTTGAGCATTTTGATAATTATTTTTGTAGGTATCTTAGCTTATCAGCAAATTAAAAGATTACAAGAAATTGTTTCAACTAGACGTTTAATTCATATGGTTGCTGCTGGAGGGATGAGAGCGGCAATTTGTATGATTGTGATCTTTGGATTACTAGCATTTATTCCAACAATTTTTGATGTTGAAGGCTTTATTTTAAATATTGGTTATTTTTTAGAAATAGCTAGTGGCATTTTCTTGGAATTAGTAATTGTTGGTGTAGTTTTATTTGTAATTAGTACTATTACTTGGCAAATTACTAGCGCTGAATAAAATTTTAATAAGCACACAAAAAGGTCTCAGGTTTTAACCTGAGACCTTTTTCTGGGAAATGGCGCCGGATTGGATGATCTTAATTGTATTCAAGTAAGTGTAAAGTAGTTAGGGTATAAAATAATTGTAATATGCAACAGCCATAATGGCTCTTGTAAGGGTCCTCAACCATTTCTCAATACTTATTTTTACAGTAATTAAGCTTTAAATCAAGTTGAAACCATTAATTATTCTTAAATAATATAATATGTTTGGATTGTACCAAAAGAATATTCTTAAATTACAAATTAGTTACTTTATAAGCTCTTTTAAAGTATTAGTTTATTAATTAAATTGCCTAATCCATTGATTTTTACCAAGATAATACCAAGTTGTATGGTTGGTTGTAATAGATTGACCGTAAGCATAGCTTTTTCCAGGGGTAACGTGATTAGAAGTTGTTTTTTGTAAACTAGGATAAGGGCTAGTGTAAATATGAGTATCAAGAGAACTATTATCAATATTTACTACGCCGGCAGTTAGGTCTGGATTACCGTAAACATAGAAATTATGGAACCATTGATCTTCACCTAAATTGTAGTAAGAGTAACCGTCTTGATAAGAACGACCAAAAATTATCGGGTTCATGCGACGATTTTTATTTAAAGAATCACGTAACTCTTCTGCTTGAAGTAAAAGAGCAGATTTAATGGTTGTATTTGAAGAAGGATCATCAGCTTGTTTTAAGATATTGCGGGTTGTTTCATCAGTAGCCTCTTTAATATTTTGAGAGGATGAGATAGTAGATGAATTTTTAACCTTGTTTTTAGTCTTAGTGCTATCTTCCGAAACTTCTAATTTTGGTTGATTGGCTGCTACTTGATTAAAAAGCTTAAAGCTGTACTGATAGACATTAGAAATATTTACGTTATATTCATGTCCTGAGACTAACTTAATATCTCCAGGAGAATAGGTCAGAATAGTGTCGAAATAACCGTATCCTTTGTTACTAAAGTTATTAACTTTTGTTGCTTGACTTGTTTGACCGGTATCAAGATCAGTAATTGTAATTTTGGGAGTACCAAAAATAGTTTTGTCCGATAAATAGAGGGACCAGGCGATATTATTTCCCTGAAGTAATTCGATTGGAAAAACGCCACTATTTGGATAAGCAACTGTACTTTTTGCAGCTGCTTTGTAGCCATCACTTGGATAGGCAACTTGTTGAACAGAATAGCGATAATTATTTTCACCATAAGCGGCGCCAATACCTGTAGTTGTAAGTCGACTAGATAAAAGCCATGCGCGGTGTCCCGTGTCTGAACCATCAAGATTATAGGTATCAGTTAATAAATCTGTGATTACGTCCCCAGCGGATTGATTACTTACGTTAAAGTTAAGGTTTGAACTTGCAGAGACGTTTTTGGCAATTGTCCAGTACCTCTCATTAATATAATCAGGTTTAGTTTCACTAGGGAGGCCATGTTGGTTAGTGAATGGGTTAGCTTTGATTGCGGCCATAACGCTTGCCGTGATTTGAGCGTTATCATTATCGGTTTTATTTGTTGAAATACTTGGTAAGTCAAATAAAGCTCGGTAAAAATTAATATAATCTAATTGAGAATTGATATAAGAATTTGTAACAGAACCGGGTGAAAAGGGAGCCGTGAGATGAGGAGTGCTGGCATAAAGATTATCTGCATTAAAATTTTCTTTAGGTAAATTTTTATATTGATTTTGAATTTGATGAACTTCTTGAATTTCATCTTTAGTAAAGGTTGCAGCCTGTGCGTTAGTAACTATAACGGTAGAAGTAGTTGTACTTAACACAATAGTTGCTAAAAAAGTGGCTGCTTTTTTGGTAAAAGTCATAATTACTCCTTTTAGCGAATCATATAGTAGCATGATAGTAATATATATAACGTAATTATAAAAAAATTGCATTCTTTTTAGACTTTTTTTCGAAATTGATGCATTATAGCGTCACGATTGTTTATAATAAGGTTTCGAGGACAAAAAGGAGATAAAAATATGACTGACAAAATTAAGGTAGGTTTGATCTTAGGTGGAAATTCTTCAGAATATGAAGTTTCTATCATGTCTGCCCACAACATTTATGAAGAAATTGATACTAATAAATTTGATGTTTATCCAATGTGGATTACTAACGATGGATACTTAGCTGATGATGCAGATTCTCGCAAAGTATTAGATAATCCTAAAATGGAAGTGGCTAATCCTCATAAAGTAGCTAATATTTCTAACATTATTGAATTAAAAGATCGTCCTGAAATTGACGTATTTTTCCCAATTGTACACGGAAACTTAGGTGAAGATGGTTGTTTACAAGGACTATTTAGAGTTTTAGATAAGCCATTTGTTGGAGACGATGTTTTAGCAGCAGCTGTAACGATGGATAAGGAAATGACTAAGATCCTCGCTCAACGTGCTGGTGTTCCTGTAGCAAAATGGATTGCAGTTAAGCGTTTTGAATATAACGATCCAGATAACGAGAAGTTAGACTATGAATACGTAGCTAGCCAATTGGGATCAGATTTATTTGTTAAGCCATCAAACCAAGGCTCTTCAGTTGGTGTAAGTCATGTTACTAACGAAAAAGAATATAAGGTTGCTTTAGCTGAAGCCTTTAAATACGATGATAAGGTTTTAGTTGAAGAAACTGTTCATGGTACTGAAGTAGAAACTGCTGTTTTAGGCAATGATAATCCAATTGTTGCTGGTGTTGGTCAAATTATTAACGCTAAGGATTCATTCTATACCTACGAAAATAAGTATGATGATGATTCAACTTCAACTTTGGAAATACCAGCTAAATTACCAGAAGGAATTGTTGAAAAAGTCAGAAAGAACGCATTAAAAGTATTCCAAGCAACTGAATGTAGTGGTTTAGCAAGAATCGACTCTATGCTTCGTAAAGAAGACAACGAAGTTGTTTTAACAGAAGTTAATGCTCTTCCAGGCTTTACCAATATCAGTATGTATCCTAAATTATTTGAAGAAGTTGGAATTCCATATACTGACTTGATTACTAAATTAATTGATTACGCAATGGAACGTTACGATCACAAGAAGACTTTGTTGCATAAACATGATTAAAATTAGTATGTTTAATAAAGTAAGTAGTAAAGGGAGAATTTAGGATGGCAAGCGACCATAATTTTGAAGAACTTGAGGCCCCAGCAAAAACGGCAGAAGAACTTCATATTAGCGTAGCAACATTAAGAAAGTATTCTTTAATTGTGGAAAAGGTTACTGGAAATAAAGATTACTATGAAAGAACCAAGCAAAAGTCTCGCTTGTACTCGGCAAAGGATATTGAAGATTTAAAAGCTTTTAGAGCATTGTCTAAAAATGCGGATTTAACCTTGCAAGAAGCAGCTAGACAAATCTTTGCAGTAAGCGATAAGAAAACTGAAGAAGTTAAAAAAGCAGCAAAAATGCAAAAATCAGTTGCTACTAATACTGCCATTGTTGATGCTGATCAAGTAGTAAAACTTTTAACAATGCTACAAAATACTATTGCAAGTCAGAATAAAGCAATTGAAGATTTGCAGAAGCAGGTAGCGCGTGTTGAAGCTCAAAACAAAAAATTAATTGATCGTTCACACCAATTAGCTGAGCCGGAATCAGAAGATTCTAAAGAAAAAGCTAATAATAAAGATCAGGAAGCTGCCAAAGAGATTACTGAAGAACAAAAAAGTGAGCAAGAGGCTCATGAAGAAATTTTAAGAAAAGCTAGAGAGAACGAAGAAAAGCGTCGTAAGCAACAGGTAGAAGAAAATATTCATCGTACCCTAGCTCAAATGCAAATTCGTCCTAAGAAAAAACACCATTGGTGGGATCGCTTTTTCAAGTAAAATAGGATGCCGAAATGCGGCATCCTATTTTTTTATTCATCATCAGATTCAATAATTAATGATTCAGCTAGTAATACGTCGTTATACAGACTTAAGATATACGTTCTATATTTACTCTCTTTTTGTCCAATCATTTCTAAATATTCACGCTCAATAGCAAATGCTCTAAAAAATGCTAAACGCTGTAAATACTGTTCTGATTTAGTTAGATTAGGCTGATCAATTGTTTTTAGCAACACACGCATGTATTCTCGTGTTTTAACAACTCTTTTTTGATTGAGTAAAGTATAGATAACATGGCGCTTAACTCTTTTAGGTAGGTACATTTTATGGACTGAAATTAGAGCTCGTTTAACCATTTCATTACGGATCTTCTCCATAACAATGTGTGCTTCTTCATCACTAACTTCATGGGGAAGAATAAATTGAAATACAATCGTGGGTACAAGCATGCTCAAAATAATTAAAACTGCTTCAGACATAATAACTAGATTGTAGTTTTTAGTTCCTAAAAAGTTAGCACTAATTGTTAAGGCTAGAGCAAGAGTAACAGCACCATGAATACCTCCAAGTGAAAATACAGTACTTTCTCGTCGATCATAGCGAATAACTAAACGTCCATAGACATAACGAACAAGTAAATTTGCGAGATAAACAATGAAGCCAACAAGAATCCACTTGGCTAAGTCACCATTAAATAATTTATTTCGGGATATTCTGACCATCATTAGTCCCAAAATGATAAAAACCATACTGTTGAAAATATCTGAAATAAGATTTTGCAAGTCTCGTCCCATATGGATTTGTCTTGAATTAAGAAGTAAACTTTGCTGAGATTCTGCATTATGTAATAAGCCAGCAACCACAACGGCAATAATTCCCGAAACATGTAAATCTTCTGCTAACGCATAAAGTGCTAGCGGGGTAAGGATATAAATTAAATTCTGT
Organism: uncultured Lactobacillus sp.; assembly: GCA_947641735.1. Lineage (GTDB taxonomy): Bacteria > Bacillota > Bacilli > Lactobacillales > Lactobacillaceae > Lactobacillus. The sequence goes on along the minus strand of CANRQR010000007.1, from coordinate 6,101 downwards.
GCATTTAAAGAATTAAATCGTGATCTAACCAGACTTTGTCGAAAAATAATAATTATCCAAGCAACTGCAAAACCTAATACCGCTCCACCTAATGAGGAAACAAAGAAGTCATGAATAGTTTGCCCATAGTTGATGTAACCATTGGCAAACCAAAGCAAACTCATATTCAGTAAAATGATTCCTGAAGCATCATTAAAAAGTGACTCAGCTTTTAATGAAGCTGTTACTCGTCTAGGCATTCGTAAACCATTAGTTACGGCTTCACTTGCTGTTGCATCCGTTGGTGTACTGATACTACCAATGATAAAGGCTAGTGGAAGACTAATGCTAGTGAATAAATAAATACTGAATCCACTGATTATTAAGGCTAGAAGAACCATAATTACAGTTAATCCGATGATTTCCTTAATTCTTCTACCAATATTATGAATTCTAGTTTTTTGACCTTCAAAAAACAAAAGTGGAGCTACGATCAATTCCATAAAAATTTCTGAATCAAAGCTAGCAACTTGGCTATTTAATAAGGGAATAAGACCAATAATTATCCCAATGATCATGCTCACATAGTTAACAGATACCTTATCAATTGCTTGGGCAATGATAATACTAATTGCTGCAGCAATTGCTAGGGTAAAAGTTGAAATCATAAGTTCCATTAAATCTACCTCAGATAAATTACTATTTTTTAATAATTAGTAAAAACTTTTAATGCTACTATAGTAGCATACTAACTATTGAATTATTTAGGGAAGGCAAAAAAGTGAAGAAGAATGCGAAAATTTGGCTTAGTTTAGCAGTCTTATTTGTGGGAATATTTTTTACTCTAATTACCTATTTTTCAACTGCTTTTGCAAGTAAGCCAATTGCGGTCATTACTGATAGGCAAATAACAGATACATTAGTCGATAAGACAAAAGACAACTATGAAAACAAAGACGAGGTACGGCAACAAAATCTACATTTAAAAATTTTGTCTGGAAAATATAAGGGAAAGACATTTTTAGTTACTAATACTTATTCGCCGTCTCAAGCTGTTTCACAAAAGTATCGACCTCATCAACGTGTAATTGTTTCATTTATTAAAGGCAAACCTAAATTAGTTGAACCAAAACGTGACTGGGTTGTTGTTTTAAGCATGTTTTTGACGATTAGTGTAATTGTTTTAATTACAGGAAAACAGGCTAGTTTACTTTTAATTTCAATGATCCTAAATAGTATAATTTTTTATTTTGTAATTAAAAGTGATGTAAAGGAAAATGGAACAAGAATTTTCTTAATTTATAGTATTGCAGCAATTCTGTTTACTTTTATTTCTCTGGTAATAGTACAAGGCTTTAATCAAAAAATGCTGGTGACTTTAACTGCTACTTTGTTAGGAGTGTTTGTCTCTTTTGGCATCTTTTATTTAGTTATGAGAGTAACTCATGAGCGTGGAATTGACTATGAAGCAGTAGATTATGCTACTCAAGATCCTCGAGCTTTATTTTTATCTCAGACAATTCTAGGAGTTCTAGGAGCAGTAATGGATGAAGCTACTGATATTGTTTCTAGTCTTTATGCATTAGCAAAACATAAGTCAGAGCTAACATTTAAAGAGCTATTTATTAGCGGACGAACTCTAGGTCAAGAGATTATGGGGCCATTAATAAATGTACTAGTTTTAATTTTTATGGCTGAAGCCTTACCCATGACAATTTTGTATTTGAGAGATAATAATACTTTAGTCTATACCTTTAAATACACTCTTTCCTTAGGGGTCATCCAGAGTTTAAGCTCGGCGATCGGAATTGTACTGACAGTGATTTTTGCTACTCTATCTAGTGCTGTCTTTTTAAAAAACAAAAAAGCAGAGGTGGTAGAAAAATGACAACTTTAACTGCTCTTTTATTAATTCTTTTGATATTGATGATTATAGTTGGAGGAAAAACTGGCTTTAAGAGTTATCTAAGCGTCGTTATCAATGCCTGTTTACTGATTTTAGTTGCACTACTTATTTCCTGGGGAGTAAATATTGTATTGGTTGGAGTAATATTTATTCCTTTGAAATTACTAACGATTATTTATTTAGGAACACATGATTATACTGTAGCCAAAAATGCCTTTTTAACTGCTCTATGCGTGAGTTTAATTGTGATGTTGATAATTATCTTGTTTGAAAATTTAGCGCAAACTCAAGGCTTTGGAGACCAGGCAGGGGAAGAATTAATTGGTTTATCATTAAATGTAGGAATTAGTTTTTCTCAAATCGCAATTTTAGTTGCAATCTTTTCAATGCTAGGTGCAATTGCGGAAGCCAGTGTTGCAATGAGTGCTGGTTTACTTGAGTTAAAGCGGCATGATCCTAACATTACACAAGAGCAATTAATTAGAAGTGGGAATGAAGTTGGAGCGGATGTACTAGGAACAGCCATGAATACAATCTTATTTGGTTTATTTGGCAGTTTTTTACCAATATTTATTTGGTATGTAAGACTAAATTATTCCTTATTTGAAATTTTAAATGATAAACTTTTTGTGGATGAGTTTTTAATTATTGTATATTCGTTCATTGGCGTGCTTTTAACGGTACCATTAACTATAATATTCTTAGCACATACTTTAACGAATAAAGAAAATAAAAAGTAGAGATAAATAGAGGCACAGTAATATGAAAATAGAGAATTTGACGTTAACAAATTTTAATGGGCGTGAATTTAACGTTACTTATTATAGTTTGCAAGATAATCCGCAACTTCTCCTAAAGAAAAGACCACTAATGTTAGTCTTTCCAGGTGGTAGTTTTGATCATTTATCATTAAGAGAAGGAGAACCAGTTGCCCTAGCTTATGCAGCTCATGGATTTGATGCAGCAATAGTGTCATATAATTTAACTACCGATCCTGGCAGAATTTATCCTGATGCTGCTTTATCTGGTTTAACTGCTGTTGCATACTTTAGAAAAAACAGTGAGAAGTTAGGCCTTGATAAGGATAAAATTACAACAATTGGTTTTTCAGCTGGCGGCCATGTTGTTAGTTCGATGAATGTAATGGCAGAAAGTCAAAAATGGCAATCTGAATATCATTTTGAGCATGATAAAGTATCACCAAATGCGACTATTTTAGGTTATCCGTTAATTAATATTAAAGATATTGGTTTTCCTTTACCTTCTTATGCTAAGGAAAAAATGCCAACTGCGAAGGATTTATTAGATACAGCGTTAGGAGTTACTCCTGAAACACCGCCTACTTTTATTTTTCAAGCAGTAGATGATCCAGTTGTCTTAATTGATAATACTATTGAATATATTACTGCCCTAAGAAAAAATAGAGTTTACTTTGAAGCACACTTGTTTAATAAAGGAGGACATGGATTTTCTCTTGCTACTCCTGAATTGGCAACTGCTGAACGCAAAGCTGATCCACATCTGGCACATTGGTTTGAATTGAGCCTTGAATGGTTAAAAGATAGAAAGATTTATGTTTAGTTTCACGTGAAACAAAAAACTGTAGAAAAAAGTCCGAAAAGATGAAATGACTATACATTTCCTTTTCGGACTTTTTAATTTTATTCTTTAGCCATAAAGAATAGAACTTCTTTTCCAGAGGCTAAATTATCAGAAGTTGCCAAAATTCTAAGTTTAATTGATTTAGCAACTACGTCTCTTAGGCCAATTACCTTGTTTTTAGCATCGTTTGGCCAATTAATTTCTTTACTGAAGTCGCTAAAGTTTTCTCCGTCTTTGGAAATAGCAACTTGAACACGTAAAACATGACCAATGCGATCACGTGAACGAGGAACGTAAACCATCCGGCTCAGTTTATAAATATGGTTGAAGTTAAAAGTTAAGTCTAGAGGACTATCTTTAGTAATTTGGTCTTTAGAAAGCCACTCACTAGCTAATTTTAGATCAGTTAGGTTTTCGACTGGTAAATCTTCTTCGTTTTCTCCCGTACTTGTAACTGTAACATTTGAAATGGCGTAATCCATCTGATCGCGCTTTGTATGAGTGCCAAAGTATTCTGACCAATCGGATACTTTATTACCGAATTTATTTCTAATTCTGAAGCGGTAGCGTGTATTAGGTTCAAGCTCATGGAAAGTAAAAGTATTACCGTCAATATTAGTATGAACAGTTCCGTTAACTTCGATATCGGCCATTATATTTTTATCTGCGAAATTAGTTGGATTAGTCCAGGTAATAGTAATGCTCTTTGAAGTTAAGCGGTCAGTTAAAATTGCTGCACTTCTTGGAGAAGCCATTGCTGAGTCAATAATAGCATGTTGTTCTACTTCGCTACCATAACTAAAGTTTTCAATCATCAGTTCGAACTTATTATCATGAATATCAACAGCAGGCATTTTCACTCTAAGAGCTGGTTGCAGTTGACCAGTAAAGTAACCAAATTCTTTGCATGGCATATAGTCTTGTTGGTAGAAGATACCTTCTTCAGCTTTGTTAAAGCTATCAAGATCGTTATATTCAGTTAGTGGAACAAATTGATCGTTTAGTTTAAGAGAAACTTTACCAGGATAACGATCAGACATAATCGTTAAATTAGTAATTTGTTTCTCTTCAAGACCAGTGTAGCTGCCTTCAGTTGGGTAGACAGTAATATGAAGGTTTGATCCGCTAACAGAGCTAGTGATTTGTGTAGTAGCTGCATGGCCCTTTTCATAATCAGTAGTTTGATTATCATCTTCATATAAAATGGCTGAGCTTTTACTTTGTGGGTAAACAAGTGCACTTCTTAAGGACTCTTGTAAAATCGCACCGCCGCGGACATATACAGGAAGATGCCAGAGTGGGTAATGTAACTTATCGTAAATTCGACCACCAATTAATTTCTTACCAGTAAAGAGGTCAATCCACATTGTGCGATGATCAGGTAAGTAGAGATTATCCTTTAGGGAAGCACCACTTGGATCTTCTCGTCCGTTAGTAATTGGCGCGATTAGTAGGTTATTTCCCAGCATAAATTCATGTTTAACTTGGTTAGTATAGTTAACTCGCTCATGAGGGAAAGCTAAGAAAAGAGGTCTAACAATTGGCATTCCATCTTGAGCTGCGCGGGTAAGAGTATAGAGATATGGGGTGATTTTTTCTCTAAGTTTAAGATAGGCGCGAGTAATTCTAGTCATTTTTGCATTAAATGCAAATGGCGTTTTTTGGATATTACCATAATTATCAATTGAGTAAAGAAGTGGGGTAAAGACTTTCCATTGTAAGTCACGGATATTTACTTGTGCATTACCGCCACCTTCTTTTCCATCAATAGCACTTCCGACATTTGGCTGCCCAGAAAGAGACATACTTAAAAAGCTAGCAATTTCAGTAGCAATTTGATCCCATTCACCGCCAACGCCTTCATTTGCGGTAGTAGCCAAAGTTTGAATAGCACTCCAACCATTACTTGCCATTGCCCAAGGACGATTGGTTTGATTTTTATCAATTAGAGGTTCACTAGCGATAGCAAAGTCCTGCATTATTTTTTCATTAGGGAAATTAGCAGGATCAGTCTTGAACTTTAAAAAATTAGCTGGTGCATCAGTAGGCAAGGATCCATAGAATCCTATTTTTACATTTTGATCTTTTGCAAAATCAACTAAATTATTCATTTCATCTTCGTTTAAGTCTTGTTTGCTTTCATAGTTAGGAACAAACCAACTAAGTGGAAGATGATATGAATTGTACCTTTCAATCATTGCCCGAGCAGAAAATTGGTACTGTTCTTCTCCATTAAGAGAGGACTTGGCCACAATATCATCATTGCTATACGCAATTTTATAAGTATTGCCGTCTTCAAATTTAATTGCACTATTTTCTTGAGGTTTAGCTGCTGTCCAACAAGTATCAAGGTAGTTACCAAGATAACCCAGACCGAGTGCATATTTTGGCAAGAAAAGAGGAGACCCCGTAATTTTATAGTACTGACGCAATATTTCCGCTGGAGAATCTCCTAAAAGATAGAAATTATCAAAAATAGGAGTTTGATGGGTAATAACTGCTGTAGTCCCGTCATCACTCTTAAAGTTGTAGATACCATCTTTCCATGTGTTTCTCAACTCTGCAAAACCAGCATTTGACCAGAAAAATCCTTCTGGACAAGCAACAGCACCGG
>CANRQR010000006.1 GCA_947641735.1 uncultured Lactobacillus sp. | reverse complement strand
CTCCATTTTACGGAGACGTTCTTTAAAATTGTTTTTTGACAACATATTATTCTCCTTTTTAACATCCATTGATTTTGACTACCAGCTTCATTATAGGAGAAGGGTATCCAAACTTTAAATAAAACCACTCATAAAATGAAAAGGGTTGCAAAAAATGAGATGAATAACAAATTGGAGCAAAAATTAAGAAAATAAAAAATCAGCTCATATCGTTAAGATAGAACTGATTTTTTACTTGAGAAAAACTAGTTATCACTATAAAAATAAATTACATTAATTAGTTCCAGCAATTTTTGTTTTATTCAAAAGTAGGGAACTGCCAACAACTGAAACAGATGAAAATGCCATAGCTAAACCGGCTAGTTCAGGACTTAGCGTAAAACCTAAACCAACGAATAAGCCAGCTGCAATTGGGATACCAATTGTATTGTAGATAAGAGCCCAGAAGAGGTTTAATTTAATACGATTAAAGGTCTTCTTTGAAATATCAAGAGCGCGAACAACACCTCTTAAATCATTTTGAACTAAGACGATACCACCCGAGTCAATAGCAATATCTGTACCAGATCCCATAGCAATTCCTACATCAGCTGTTGAAAGAGCAGGAGCATCATTGATACCATCCCCAACAAAGGCTACCTTATCGCCATTTTGTTGAAGCTCTTGAATATGTTCAGCTTTTTCATTTGGTAAAACGCCGGCAATAACTTGGTCAATGCCAACTTCATTAGCAATGGCTTGAGCAACTTTTTCATTATCACCGGTAAGCATTACTGTCTTTAATCCACGTTTCTTAAGTTCACTGATAGCTTCTTTAGAGCTTGATTTAGGAATATCTTGAATAGCAATTAAGCCAATAATTTCACCATTTAAGCCGACATAAACAACTGTTTTAGCTTCTTCTTGTAATTTTGTAGCTTGCTGGTTCATTTCCTGGGAAATGTTGACGTCGGCTAGTAATCGATTGCTTCCAACAAAAGCTGTTTGATCATGGTAATTAGCTTTAACGCCTTTACCTTCAATTGCTTCAAAGTCGCTAACTTTTTCGATTTGTAATTTTTCAGAATCTGCTTTTTTAACTATCGCTGTAGCAAGCGGGTGTTCAGACGACTCTTCAAGACTTGCAGCAATTCTTAAAACTTGTTTTTTGTCACCGACAATATCAGTAACTTCAGGTTTACCAACAGTGATAGTACCTGTTTTATCAAAGACAACAGTATTTAAGTCACTAACTTCTTGAAGAACTTCACCATTCTTGATCAAAACTCCCATTTTAGCGCTACGAGCAGTACCAACCATTAAAGCGGTTGGAGTAGCAAGTCCTAAAGCACATGGGCAGGCAATAACGATCACGCTAACTGCAAAAAGCATTGCTTCAACAGCGGTTGCTCCAAGGAATGAGTACCAAATGATAAAAGTTAAAATGGCAATAATCATAACAGCAGGGACAAAAATATTAGAAATTTTATCCGTTAAGTTTTGAATTGGAGCATGACTAGTCTGAGCTTTTTTAACTAAATCAACAATTTGAGCAAGCATGGTGTCAGAACCAACTTTAGTAGCCTTGAAAGTGATTGTACCGTTACTATTAATAGTTGACCCTACAACGGTGTCACCAACTTTTTTAACTACCGGCATACTTTCACCGGTAACCATTGATTCATCCAGTGTAGTAACACCTTCTAGAATCTCACCATCAACTGGAATTTTTTCACCTGGCTTAACGCGAATAATGTCGCCAGCTTGAACTTGATCAAGTGGAATTTTTACAAATTTACCATCTCTTTGAACTTCCGCATCTTTTGCTTGTAAACCCATTAATTTACCTAAGGCATTTGACGCGTTATCATGCATCTTTTCTTCCATAGCGTCACCTAGTAAGACGAAGACAGTAACAAATGCTGCACTTTCAAAGTAAACTGGACGGTTAGTAATCATAGCAAAGATACTATAGAAATACGCAACAGCTGTACCAGTAGCTACTAAGGTATTCATATTAGCACTATGCTTTATGAAAGCGGCAATAGCACTTTTCCAGTAAGAAAGTGCAGAGATTGCCATAATGATTGTGGTTGTGATAAGAGCAATCCAATTATATCCTGGCATCATCCAATGGAAAGGCATTGCAAACATTTGAATAAGCATGGGGATAGAGAGGATAAACGATATCCAAAATCGCTTAATATTTGATAATTTCATTATTTAACAACAACCTTCCCATGAAACATGTCCATTCCGCAACTCCAATTATAAGTAGCCGGCTTGTCGGTCGGGATATTGACAATAACTTCTTTTTTGCCATCAAGTTTATCATCTATATTCAAGTCTTTAAAAACTACTTCGTTCATACAGCCCATATTGTCAGATGGAATAAATTTTAATTGGGCAGGTTTACCTTGCTTAAAAGTAATGGTATCTGGTTTATAGCCATGATTTTCTGCATTGACAACAACTTTTTTGGTTTGATTTTTTGAAAAAATGCTCATTTTAATAGATCCTTTCTTTATTTAACGATGACTTTTCCGTGGAACATATCCATTCCGCAAGCAAAGTTATAAGTTCCGGCCTTGTCTGTCGGAATATTGACAGTAGTAATTTTTTGTTTGGTTAAGTCCTCATTAACTCCTAATTGTTCGAAAACAACATGGGATAAACACGCTGTTGTGTCCCGCATGTCAAAGTTAACTTGCGCCGGCACCCCTTTTTTAAGAATTACTGTTGAAGGTGAATAACCACCATTTACAACAATTGTTGCAGTTTGTTCATCATTAACAATTGTGCTCGTACCGGCAGCTTCCTTATGTTTGCCAAAGAACCACCAAATAATAAAGCCGATTAAAATTACTCCTACGATTAAGGCGACGATCTGACTAACGCTCATTCTTATTTCCTCCTAACAAATAGTAGAACCTGTTTTTAAGCAATTGCAGGGAACCATCTTAGGTGCCGTTTTTTCTTTTTGACTGATCTCTTTTTTCATCTTCATTAAATCACCTTTAGAAACGGGAGAGTCTTCTAAAAGTTTCAAAATTACCTCTCCCTTGTGCATGTCACACATTCTATTTAGTAAGGTTTTAGCTTCGTTGTACATCATTTCGGTTTGATTAACCGTAGCCGTGTAGATGTACCGGCGTCCATCTTGCTTAGCATTTAACCATCCTTTTTGAACGAGACGTCTAATTAAAGTTTTGATAGTAGAATCTGTCCAATCTTTTTTAGTCTGAAACTCGTTTAAAATTTGTTTCGTATTTGTTTCACCTAATGTCCAGACAATGCGCATTACTTCCCATTCACTGTCTGAAATTGAAGATAAATTCTTTTCATTCATTTATATATTCCTTTCGTTTACGAATGTAATCATATAATTTTATGTTTACATTTGTCAACAATAAAGATTGATGCACTTAATAAAAATATAATTAAATTATTGTTAAAATACTCATTTCATAGTAAAATCTAGACAAATAAGTTAAGAAGGTGAGTAGATGGACGATAAAAGATGGATTGAACTAGCTAAAAGACGAAAGCAAGATAAGTATTTTGGCATTATCAGCTTATTGATTGCTTTGATGATGGTTTTCTTTACATTGAAAAATATTGGTTGGCTACTTACTTTCATTGTCGTAGCAGTTATTCTCTACTACTGGATTGATGTGGAACAGATGCTTGAAGACAGTAAGGCAATTAATAGGACGCAGAAGATTATTTTTATTATCCTTGGAATAGTTTATGAGCTGACTAGTATTGTTTTTGCTTTCATTAATTTAAATTATTTATTACTAGCTTTTGGCATTATAAGTGCAGGATATTTAGGCTTTAAGACAAATACGGTATTTCGTAAAGATTTGAAGAATAAAAAACTGAAATTTGGGGAAAGTATAGTCGCAATTTGTCTCGGACTTGGAGCTGCAATCTTGCTTATATTACTTACTCCTAAAGACATTCTTTGGCTCTTCCTTTTGATTTTTGCTTTAGCCTATAATCTGATTCACCTAATTGTCAGAATTAAGGTTGAACATGACGGAACTAACCGAAAACTATAGGAAAAGGAAAGGAATGATTAGATGCGCCCAGACTTAATTATTAAAAATAGAAAGTTAAACCATATGATCGGTGTGATTGGGATCATTCTGAGTATAGTCATAATCTTCTTAGCCTTAAAAAATTTAAGTTGGTTGTATCGATTAGTGGGCGTATGTGGAATTATTTATTATCTTATTGATATGGAACAAAAATTAGAAGAAGACCATGTGATTACGAAAATAGTGCGAATTTTTATGGTTGTAATTGATATTTTTTACATTGTATTTAGTATGATTTTTGCTTTTGTAAACGTTGATCTTTTACTAAGACTATTTGGAATTGCGGGCTCAGGCTATTTAGGATTTAAGTTCTATCAATTAGTTAGAGAGGAAATTCTTAATAAGAAGCTGAAGCTAGCTGATAGTTTAGTAGCAACTTTTTTAGGCGTTTTTCCAGCTATTTTACTAATTATTTATGCGTTTATTGCGTTTTGGATAATTTTATTAGCATTAACTTTGCTATATAATTTAGTCCATTTGATAGTTAGAATTAAAATCGAACGTGGTCCAACGAATCGACAATTCTAAAATAAAAAAAGGTAGAGTATTCGATTTTCAGGTCGAGTACTCTACCTTTTTTGTGAAAAATACTATACGTAAAAATTTTTTAATTAAATCAAAATTCCATTACAATGATCAATCTCATGTTGAATTACCTCAGCAGTAAAATCAGAGAAACTTTGTTGCCGAGTTTCTAAATTTTCATTTTGATATTTAACTGTAATGTTCTTGTATCTTTCAGTTGGGCGTTCGCCAGTTAAAGAAAGACATCCCTCGTACGCTAAATATTTATCATCTTGGGTCACAATGATTGGGTTAAGCATCATAATTGGGAGTGGTCCAACAAATAAAGCAATAATTCGCTTTTGAACACCAATCATATTTGCGGCTAGACCGGCTGCTCTATCCTTATTAGCGAGTAAAGTGTCCTTTAAATCAGTAGCTGCTCCTAAATCTTGTTTAGTTGCTGGTAGAGACTTAAATTTTAAAGAAAGTTCATCATGAATAATAGGTTTGACTGCCATAAAAATAATTCTCCATTGTTATTTTTATCCTAATTATCGCATATTACTTACAGAAAATTTAAGCTTAATTATTTTTTCTTTCTTTAATTGCAAGACGAATCGAATTTATTACCCGGGCAATAATGATCAATATCCCTACAAATAATGAAAGATAGCCTAATGGAACTAAGAAAAAGTTTTCGTGTAAAACACCGCTACGATCAATGTAAGAAACAGAAATAGCACTAATTAAGAAGAAAATAATTCCTAAAATAATGAATACATTCCCGATGATAGTAGTGACCATATTAAATTTTTCCACACGTGTTCTTTTACCATCATTAATCAAAATTTGCTCAATTTTATTCATCTTTTTATCTTCTAAAATTAATTCATCGAGGGAAACATCAAATGTTTCTGCAATCAAATAATCATTTCAAAATCTGGAAGGTTACGATTATTTTCCCAGTTAGAGATCGCCTGTCTAGTTATATTCAGTTTCTTGGCCATCTCTTCCTGAGTTAAGTTATTTTCTTCTCTAAGGCATTTTATTTGTTCGTTGAATTCCATTTTGTCTCACCTCATAATTTGATTTAATGAAAATTGAGTCAAAAAAACAAGCTAGCAATGCTTGCATCTTAAGAGATAGCGTTACTAGCTTGAAAAAAGATTATTAATTAGCCCATATTAGTAATTAAGAAGAAGATAACAAAGATTACAAATAAAATGTACATCATTGGAGATACTTCTTTATAGCGCTTAGAAGCAATCATGGTAATTGGATAAGCGATCATTCCTAAGGCTAAACCATCAGAGATGGAGTAAGTTAACGGCATACCAACTACTACTAGGAAAGATGGAAAGGCAATTTCAAAGTTATCCCAATGGATGTATTTAAGATTACCTGCCATCAGAACTCCGACTATGATTAAAGCAGGAGCCGTTACAGTGGTTGGGATTACTGCTAAAAGTGGACTGAAGATCATTGAGATTAAGAATAGAATACCAACGAAAATAGCAGTTAAACCAGTTCTACCGCCCATTGCGATACCAGCACTTGATTCAACAGAGGTACCAAGTGGAGCGGTACCTAGAACAGACCCTTCAACCATAGCTAGGGAATCTGACAAGAAAGCTTTTCCAATCCGTGGAATTTTGCCGTTTTTATCAACCATTCCAGCTTGTTGTGTCATACCAATTAAGGTACCAGCAGTATCAAAGAATGTAACAAGTAAGAATGTTAAAACAACCATAAATAGTTGTGGTGTATTGATATCTTTTAAATGAAAAACTGCTTGACCAAAGGTTGGAGCAATACTTGGAGCACCTGAAACAATACCATGTGGCATTGGAATTTGACCAATAATCATTCCGAAAATAGCAGTTGCAATCATTCCGATGAAAATTGAGCCTGGTACTTTAGCTGCCATTAAGATGACAGTTAAGATTAAACCAAATAATGTGATCCAAACGGCTGGATTGTTAAATGAACCAAGACCGACAAGAGATGATTTATTGTCGACAATCAATTTACCATTTTGCAATCCAATAAAGGCAATGAACAAACCAATACCAGCAGAAATTGCATATTTTAAATCTTGAGGAATTGCATCAACAACTTTTTCACGAAGCTTTAAAACGGTAATCAAAATGAATAAAATTGAAGCTACTAACACACTAGCTAGGGCAGTTTGCCAATTAATATGCATTCCGATAACAACGTTATATGAGAAAAAGGCTGCACTACCAAGTGTCGGTGCTAAGGCAATAGGATAATTCGCAATAAATCCCATTAAGAAACAACCAATTGCTGTTGCAATAGCAGTAACAGTAAAGGCAGCTCCTTTATTAATACCAGCTGCACTTAAAATATTCGGGTTAACAAAAAGGATGTATGACAATGAAACAAACGTGGTTAAGGCTGCAATTAATTCACGTTTGACATTAGTATGAGCATCCTCTAAATGAAAGATTTTGTCTAAAAATTGCATCATTTCACCAATATAAAATAAAAATGAAAAAGGGACACAGTTTACCCAAGAGCCACGGGTAAAAGATGTCCTTTAAAGCAATTTATGACGTCTGATACCTATAGTCCTGAATTTATGGCTCAGGGTAGATACTGTCGACCTTATTTCGACGATATATAGATAACTTGATTGTTAAGTATTCTAGCAGAAATTCAGTAGATAGGCAAATAAGCCAGAGAATTTCCTAGGAAATAAAAAACCAATCAGCTACTAGAGCTGATTGGTTTACCTGCGTATACTATTTAACATTCAGAACAACGAAGTAAATAACAAAAATAAAGAACAGGATCCACATCATTGGCGTAATTTCTTTAAATCTCTTAGCTGCTAGCATAGATACTGGGTAAATGATTAGTCCCCAGCCAAGTCCATCTGAAATGGAGTAGGTAAGTGGCATACCAAGAGCAATTAAGAAACATGGAATTGCGATTTCAAGATCAGTCCAGTGAACGTGCGCCAAGTTTTCAGCCATTAATACTCCAACGATTATCAAAGCAGGAGCAGTTACTTGAGTAGTGAAGACACTCAAGATTGGACTAAAAATAGTAGAAATCAAGAAGAAAATACCAACCCAAACAGCGGTTAAACCAGTTCTACCACCGACTGCAATACCAGCACTTGATTCAACAAAGGCACCAACTGGGGAAGTACCAAGAACAGATCCTACTAACATACCGGATGAGTCAGCGGCTAAAGCTTCACCAGCACGTGGCATTTTGTTATCTTTCATAAGGCCAGCTTGTTGAACAAGACCGATTAGAGTACCAGTAGTATCAAAGAAAGTGACTAGTAAAAATGTAAAGACGACAATCCACATTTGAACTGTATTGATATCACTAATATGAAAAATAGCTTGGCCAAAAATTGGTGAAAGACTTGGAATGCCTGAAATAAATGCTTTTGGCATTGGAATTTGACCAATTATAATACCGAAAATAGCCGCAACAATCATTCCGATAAAGATTGCACCAGGAACCTTGGCAATCATTAAGAAAATCGTTACTACTAAACCAAAGATTGTAATCCAAACAAGTGGATTATTTAAGGAACCAACAGTAACTAAAGTTGAATCACTTTTACTAATTAAATTACCACCTTGAAGACCAATGAAGGCAATAAATAAACCAATACCAGCAGAAATAGCATATTTGATATCACTAGGAATAGCATCAATAATCATCTCACGTACTTTAAATACGGTCAGTAAGATGAAAAGAATTGAAGCAACGAAAACGGCAGCTAAAGCAGTCTGCCATTTTACATGCATCCCTAAGCAGACCGTATAAGTAAAGAATGCATTCAGTCCTAAAGTTGGTGCAGAGGCAATAGGATAATTGGCAATTACTCCCATTACAATACAAGTGAAAGCAGCAGATAAGGCAGTAGCGGTAAATAGCGCTCCCTTGTTCATGCCACTTGCTCCTAAAACAGCTGGGTTAACAAAAAGAATATAAGACATACTTACAAAAGTAGTTAATCCAGCTAAAAACTCAGTTTTAAATGAAGTATGGTTTTCATTTAAATGGAAAAATTTACCAATTGAATTCATGTAGCCCTCCAAGAATGGTAATGTTCGGATTTTAAGGGAAAATATAATTTTAAATGATTAATTTATGTGTTTAATCATTTAAAAGCGAATCTTCAACTAAAATTATATCTAAATTATTAACTATTTCAAGAATAAAAACTATAATTATTCGATTAAATCAAAAAAATATAAAATAATAGGTACAAAAATAAGAAAATTGGTTTAAAAGCCGAACAATATTTCCAAGGAAATAGAATATTTTATAATTTAGAAGTTGACTTTAACCTTACGTCAATTGATATCTTAAAGCTGGGAGGTGAAAGTAATGTCAGAGAGATATACCATCGGAGAAGCAGCAAAGAAATTACAAGTGAGTACACGGACTTTAAGGTTTTATGAGGAAAAAGATCTAGTGAGGCCAGCTTATACTGAAGAAAATGGCTATCGTTTTTATGAAAAAGATCAGATAAGACAACTTGAATTAATTCTTTTTCTAAAAGAATTGGGATTTTCATTGAAGCAGATAAAAATGCTCATTCAAGATGAGCATGGGAATCAGTCAGTGGAGTTATTGCTTAAAGAACAATACCAGGAGAATCAGCGGAAAATTGAGGAGATAAGTAAGAAACAAGCACAAATAAAACATTTGCAAAAAATAAAGTTGTCGCGTGCTGTATTAACCAATCACTCTGGCATTACAGATATTACGAGAAAAGAAAATAGACTTTCAGCTTTAAGAGATAAGATGTTAGTTTTTGGAGGGCTTTTGTCAATAATTGAAATATTAGGGATCGGCATAGCATTTTATTTATATCATCTAAACCAGATAACTAGCTTTGTAATTGAAGTTCTTGCACTAGTAGTTATTATTTTTATGATGGCATTGGGATTGTCGCGATATTACTATGACCATGTTGAATATGTTTGTCCTAATTGCGGAGATGTATTTATTCCATCGTTCCTGGCATTTAATTTAGCCCCGCATACGCCTAAGTTTAGAAAATTGACTTGTCCAAAATGCGGTAAAAGATCTTATTGTTTGGAAATTAGTAGAGAGTAAAAACAATATTTAAAATTGACAGAAAATTTTTTGATTAACCAAAAAAGCCCGTGCATCAGCACGAGCTTTTCTCTTGAGTTTCAATCTATTTAAAATTCAATACCCATAAGAAGATGATAAATACTACAAACAGTACCCACATCATTGGGCTAACTTCTTTACCACGCTTTGCAGAAACCATACAAATTGGGTAAGTAATCATTCCTAATGCCAAACCGTCGGAAATTGAGTAAGTAAGAGGCATACCAAGTAAGATTAAAAATGCAGGTACGGCAATTTCTAACTTGTTCCAGTGAATATGTGCGGTATTTTGTGCCATTAAAACTCCGACGATAATTAACGCAGGAGCAGTTACTTGTGTAGTAAAGACACCAAGTAGTGGACTAAAAATCATTGAGATCAAGAAGAAAATGGCTACAAAGACAGCAGTTAAACCAGAACGACCACCAACAGCAATACCAGCACTTGATTCAACAAAGGCACCAACTGGTGAAGTACCGAAGATTGAACCAAACATCATAGCAGTTGAGTCAGCAGCTAATGCTTTACCGACACGTGGCATTTTATTATTTTTCATAAAGCCAGCTTGTTGAGCAAGACCGATTAAAGTACCGGCAGTATCAAAGAATGTAACAAGTAAGAAAGTTAAAACAACAACCCACATCTGCAAAGAGTTAATATCTTTAACGTGGAAGATTGCTTGACCAAAAGTTGGAGCTAAGCTTGGTGCTAAAGAGATAAACTTATGAGGAACGGCAATTTGACCGGTACAAATTCCAAAGATTGATGCGGCAATCATTCCAATAAAAATAGCACCTGGAACGCCTAAGATCATCAAGATTACCGTAACAATTAAACCAAAAATAGTAATCCAAACGAGTGGATTATGAAGTGATCCTAAACCAACTAAAGTTGATTTATTAGCAACGATTAAGCCACCGTTTTGTAATCCAAGAAAGGCGATAAATAAACCAATACCAGAAGAAATGGCAAATTTTAAGTCTGAAGGAATTGAATCAATAATCTTTTCTCTTAGCTTAAATAAGGTAATTAAAATAAAGATAATTGATGCAACAAAAACACTGGCCAAAGCAGTTTCCCAGGATACTTTCATGCCAATACATACTGTGTAAGCAAAGAACGCGTTAATACCTAAGGCAGGTGCTTCACCGATCGGGTAGTTGGCAACAATTCCCATGATTGCTGTACCAAGAGCAGCTGCTAAAGCAGTAGCGGTAAAGACAGCGCCGGTATTCATTCCACTAGCACCAAGAACGCTAGGGTTAACGAAAAGAATATATGACATACTAATAAAAGTAGTTAACCCAGCAATAAATTCAGTTCTAACATTAGTTCCTAACTTTTCTAAATGAAAGTAGTTTTTTATAAAATTCATTTTGTCCTCCAGACATAATGTTCGTTTTTAAGCTTTAAATAAGCAACTTTTATAGTGTAGCATTCCCATAAATAAATGTAAACGCGAATTTTAGCGATGAAAGGTTGTAAAAACTTTCTGAAAGTAAATCTTATAAGAGATAGTGAATTATTTCGTAAGGGCTATTAGTTACTCATTTAAAAAAATAGTCTTAAAATTAAAGTGTAAAGAAACATGCGTTATAAAATTTGGAGGAATGTACGATGACAACTTACTATAAGGGCTTTCCACAAAGTACAAGAGAAGAAAAGTTACATATGGTTAACTTAGATGAACTGGAAAATGAGGCAAAATATGTGATGCCAGAAGCTGCTTATTACTATGTAGCTAGTGGTGCTGAAAATGAATGGACTTGGCGAAATAACACTCAAGCATTTAATCATTTTCAAATAGTTCCTCGAGCTTTGACTGGAATGCAAAACCCTGAACTTAATACTGAGTTTTTAGGGATGAAGTTAAAGACCCCGGTTATGATTTGTCCAATTGCATGCCACGGTATTGCAAACGCTGAAGCAGAAATTGATACTGCAAAAGGTGCAAAAGCTGCTGGGGCCTTATTTGCGATGAGTACCTATGCAAATAAGAGTGTACAAGAAGTACAAAGTGCAGTAGGGGATTCTCCTAGATTTATGCAACTATATTTAAGCAAAAACTGGGACTTTAATAAGATGGTAATTGAAGAATCAGTTAAAGCAGGTTTTACGGGATTTTTCCTAACAGTAGATGCTTTAGTTAGTGGCTATCGTGAAGCTAACTTACGAACTAACTTTACTTATCCGGTACCGTTGGCTTTCTTTAATGAATGGAACGGTGGAAAGGGTGAAGGACAAAGCGTTGCACAAATGTATGCTTCATCGGCTCAAAATATTGGACCAGATGATATTCGTAAAATAAAGGAAATTGCTGATGTTCCTGTAATTGTTAAAGGAGTTGAATGTGCTGAAGATGCTATGCTTGCTATTGGGGCTGGAGCAGATGGGATCGTAGTTTCTAATCATGGCGGACGTGAAGTAGATGGCGCTCCTGCGACGATTGATGTTTTACCTGAAATTGCTAAGGCAGTAAGAAGCTCAAATCATCGTGTTCCAATTATTCTTGATGGCGGCGTTCGTCGCGGCTCTCATGTCTTTAAAGCATTAGCATTAGGTGCAGACTTAGTCGGTATTGGCCGCCCATTCTTATATGGCTTAGCACTTGGTGGTGCACAAGGTGTTCAATCAGTTATTGAGCAATTAAATAAGGAATTATTGATTGATATGCAATTAACCGGCTGTAAGACAATTGAAGATATTAAACATGCTAAGATTGATCATATTAATTACAGTGCTGACTGGGGCATTTCTTCAACGAGCAGAAGTGTGATGAAACCATATCCTGTTACTAAGGAAAATCAGTTAACAGGTGAAGCAGCTGATGCTGTAAGTGGTGCATCAAGACATTGATTGTTAGGATTAAAAAATAAAAACTGCGATCCATATTGGACCGCAGTTTTGCTTTATTTAACTAAATTAGGTTTCCAGTCGTCTTCAAGTTTACCCATTTCTTTGAGCTTAGCCACAATTTGATTTAGGACTTCTTGACGATCTTCTTCACTTGCCATGAAATCAAGTTTATCACCATCAATAGTCATTTTTGGTGAATAGTCATACTTCTCATACCAAGGTTTGTAATAACGAAGTAGACGCTTGTAGTAATCTTCTAGAGTCGGATCATAACTCAATTGTTCATAGTTACGACCACGTTTTTGAATTCTCTTGAGCATTGTATCATATGAGACATCGATATGAACCAGGAGATCAGGATTCTTCTTAGGCATCCGATCTAGTTCACTCATCATATTGTGCAAGAGCTCATAGTAAGTATCGACTTCTTCTGGAGTAGCACGCCCAATATCTGCATTCATTTGGAAGAAAAGAGCATCTTCGTAGATAGAACGGTCAAGTACATTATTATCATCAGTTAAGGCTGACTTAATACTCCGAAAACGAGTATTTAAGAAATAAACTTGCAGTAAAAAGGCATACTTTTTAGGGTTTTCATAGAATAATGGCAAAACAGGATTGTCATCTACACTTTCATAAAAGGGATTAGTACCCAAATATTTAGATAAGATACCTGTTAGACTGGATTTTCCGGCTCCAATGGGCCCGCTTAATACAATAACTGTCATCACGTTCCTTCTATTCGTTAACTAGTTTAAATTCCCTATATCAATAAGTTTTTGATCAATTGCGTTAATAACTTTCCTTCTTGCGTCTTCATTGGCAACAAAGTCGTATTTATCACCATCAATCATCATCTTAGGGGATGCATTATACTTTTCGTACCAAGGCTCGTAATATGATAAAAGGCGAGCATAGTAATCTTTTAAACTTGGATCGGTTGATAATTGTTCAAACTTACGACCACGTTTTTGAATTCGGTGAAGCATAGTATCAAGAGAAACATGAATGTAAATTAAAAGATCTGGTTTCTTACTTGGATTACCAGGTGCTTGCTCCATCATATTCTCAAGTAAACTATCATAAATCTTGAATTCTGTAGGATCAGCAATACCACTATCAACATTCATTTTGAAAAATAGGGCATCTTCATAAATGGAACGATCAGACACGCTGTTATGATCGCGAATAGCTTGGTTAATTTGAGCCAAACGATGGTTTAAAAGATAAGTGTTTAAAAGAAAAGTATAGTGAGCCATATCTTTATAATAAAGTGGCAAAATTGGATTGTTATCTACACCCTCATAAAAGGCTTGAGTGCCTAAATGTTCGGCAAGAAGACTGGTTAAACTGGATTTTCCGGCTCCAATGGGCCCGCTCAATACAATAACTGTCATCACGTTCTTTCTACAATATATAGTTTGCTTTAATAGTGTAATTCAATATCTGGTAGGTAGGCAAGCTATTTTTGAAAAAAGAGTTAAGTGAAAAAGTCAAGAGTAGATCTGAAAAAATGTAGATTAAAGGTAAAAGAATTCTACCAAATAAAAAACGAACTAATCTAAAAAGATTAATTCGTTCAAGTAAACGGTCTGATTAATGAGGATTAATTTCTATATTTTGGATCAAGTTTTGCGGCAGCAACTTCATCACAAATAACTGTTACATCTGGGTGATCTTGTAAGATAGATGCTGGTACCTCTTCAGTAACAGGGCCTTCAACTAAGGCTTTAACTGCATCTTGTTTTGATTCGCCAAATGCAAGTAAAACAATCTTTTTACTTTGCATAATGGATTTAATTCCCATACAAATGGCTTGACGAGGAACTTCATCTTCGTTATCAAAGAAACGTGAATTGGCCTTAATGGTGCTCTCAGTTAATTGAACTTTATGAGTTAAACTGCCAAATGGAGTACCTGGTTCGTTAAAAGCGATATGGCCGTTTCTACCGATACCTAGGATTTGGATATCAATAGGATTAGCAGCAATAATGTCGTTATAACGATCAACTTCTTCATCAATATCCTTTGCCATTCCGTTTGGAATATAAGAATGCTTAAATGGCTTCTTATCAAATAAGTGCTTTTGCATGAAGTAATGATAACTTTGATCATTATCTGGATTTAAGCCATAGTATTCATCTAAGTTAATACTAGTCATATCAGAGAAGTCTAAGTCGCTGTCGCACATATCGTCATATAGTGGAATTGGAGAAGAGCCAGTAGCTAAACCTAAAACTTTATCGCCATCTTCCATTCCCTTTTTAATAATTTCAAATGCCTTAGTGCCGCCTTCAATATTATCTTTAGTTACGATGATTTTCATAATATATACCTCCTCATTCATTGGTCTAGTCCATTATAAAATATAAAATCGGTCTAGTCAAATTAAACCGCTAACATTTTTAATTTTATTTTTTTCTGCGGTAAAATTTAGGTGAGGTGAGAAGAGATGGAGAAGAGTTTTCAGGAAAGTAATCTATCAGGTTTAGGTATGGGAACTTGGGGAATCGGCGAAGACGCTTCAAAGAAAAAAGATGAACTTGCTGCCCTTCGCTATGGTTTGGATCATGGAATTAAAGTAATCGATACTGCGGAAATGTATGGTGAAGGAAAAAGTGAAAAGCTAATTGGCGAGGCAATTAGAGGATATGACCGGAGTAAAATCTTTTTAATTTCGAAATTTTATCCATATCATGCTTCTCCAGAATTAGAGCGGCAAAGCTTAGAAAAAAGTTTAAAAAGACTAGGAACTGATTATTTAGATTTATATTTACTCCACTGGCGCGGAGACAAGCGTTTATCTGAAACGGTTCGTGGACTTAAAGAATTACAAAAAGAAGGACTAATTCGTCATTGGGGTGTGTCAAATTTTGATGTGGCTGATTTAGAAGAATTATTTAGCGTTCCTGGCGGAAAAGACTGCTTTGCTAATGAAGATCTATATAATCTCTCTGAGCGAGGGGTAGAGTACGCCGTCTTACCTCGGCAAGAAAAGCACGGCGTTGGCTTTATTGGATATTCTCCATTTAATTCAGGTAAGGGTGATTCAATCAGAATTACTAATAATCTTAAGATTGTTGCTCGCGCTCACCATGTAACGCCGCATCAAGTGATGCTTGCTTGGACTTTGAGAAAGGGTAATATTTTATCTATTCCAAAAGCAGGCAATGTTAAACACATGAAAGAAAATATTGCTGCTAAGGATATTAAATTGACTCCCGATGAAATAAAATTAATTGATAATGACTTTCCGCAGCCGACTGAAAAAATGCCGCTTGCGATGATATAAACTGAAATGAAAGAAAATTATTTAAAAGTAACTGAAAAAGCTCTACCTTTACGCAGGTAGAGCTTTTTACGTATTACAAATGTTTTACCTATATGCAGTATAAGCAAAGTAAGCTGCTTGAATAAGAGCTAAAACGGCAATTCCTAAGCGAATAACTTTAACGGAAATGTGCAGCATGATTCGAGGACCGAAATAACTCCCAATTAAGGCACCAATAGCCAATGGAATGGCGGAATCCCAATAAATTTTTGCAGTAAACATATAGATGATTAGGGCAACTAAGTTTGAAAGAGCCCCAATTATATTTTTCATAGCATTAACTGTCAAAAAATCATCATCACTAATGGCGTTCAAGATAACGAGCATTAAAACGACACTTGCTGCTCCGAAATATCCTGCATAGATACCAGTAATCACTAAGCAAAGTAAAGATATAATCTGAAGAAGGCGGTTATTACCATCTTTTTCCAGATGAATTTCACCACTGAATAAAATCATTAGACCAGAAAAAGCGATACAAAACGGAACAATTTTTTCGAATATTTTCCCGGGAAATTGTATTAAAAGCATACATCCTAAAGCTGATCCAACAATTGTAAAGATTGAATAGAAAATTACTTCTTTCCAATGTCCTTTTAATTCTTTCAGGGATGATGCAGTTGAACCAACTCCAGTCCAAATTAAAGCAGCATCATTGGTTGTATTGGCATATACGGGCGGAATTCCAACTGATAAAAGTATTGGGTAAGTTGCTAGCGAAGCCATGCTAGCAATGGTTGATAGCAAACCTCCTAAGATCCCACCCAAAATTAAATAAACGAATAAGAAAAAAGGACCCATGAATTCACCTCTCCTTGTAGATTTAAACATTACAATGGTAGGTATTATAAGCCCCTTACGTTTAGTTAGCAAGTAGGAGTAATCTTGAAGGGTAATATCTTTAAGATTAGTAAATAAGCATTTTTAATAAATGTAACAATATTTTATTTTTACATAAAACTATAGATTAAATATATTTGGTTTATTAAGGATAAATTATTGACATAAATACTAATAGGATCTAATATTTTAGATGTAGAAAGCGATTACATTAATTACTGTGATAAATTTTTACATATTTAAATGAAACATTTTTACATTTATATAAGGAGATTCATCATGTCAAAGGATAAGTATCAAATTCTAAGCGATGAAATCTACCAAGAAATTGGTGGTATAAATAATGTTGAATCATTGATCCATTGTATGACAAGACTCAGAATTAAAATCAGAGATATGTCTAAAGTAAATATGGAGAAATTGAAAAAGATAAATGGTGTATTAGGAGTAGTTGAAGCTGATACACTGGAAATTGTTTTAGGACCAGGCGTTAATACTAAGGTTGCCACGATAATGAATAATGAGGCTGGCGTAAAGGAAGGAGAAACTTTTCCTGAAACAAATTCATATCAATCTAATAAAAGTGAAGTTGAAAAGAAAGCAGCTGAAGTGCATGCAGCTCACAAAGCTTCTTTAAAAAAGACCCGGTGGCGGTCAGCTCTTCAACATATTTCGGCAATTTTTGTACCATTAATACCTGCATTTGTAGGTGCCGGACTAATTTCCGGTGTTGCGGGAATTCTGAGAAACTTGTTAACTGCTAAAGTATTGCCGATGTCCTGGAATCTTGGCGTAACAGTATTAGCAATGATTTCTAGTGCTTTATTTGCATATTTGAATATTTATGTAGGTATTAATACAGCAAAAGAATTTGGGGCTACTCCAGGCTTGGGTGGTATCATTGGTGGTATTGTTTACTTACCTGGGATTGTTGCTCCAGTAAGCATTCCTAATATTTTTGATGGAAAACCTCTAGCTGCTGGTCAGGGTGGTATTATCGGTGTCCTATTAGGCGTTTGGCTATTATCTTATGTTGAAAAATTTTTCCATAAGCATATTGCTGACTCTGTAGATATTATTTTTACACCATTTTTAACAATACTAATAATGGGATTATTTACAATTTTTGTAATTATGCCCTTGGCAGGATGGTTTTCTAATTCTCTTGTAGGTGGAATTAATTGGGTGTTAAAAGTTGGTGGACCAATCTCAGGATTTATTTTAGGATTATTCTTCCTTCCTATGGTAATGCTAGGTTTACATCAAATTTTAACCCCTATCCATCTAGAAATGATTCAAAAACTTGGATTTACTCCTCTTCTCCCTATCTTAGCTATGGCCGGAGGTGGTCAAGTAGGAGCTGCAATTGCTTTATGGGTAAAGTGTCGTAAAAATAAACAATTAGTAAATATGATTAAAGGTGCCTTACCAGTTGGTATCTTAGGCGTCGGAGAGCCATTAATCTATGGTGTTACATTACCATTAGGACGTCCATTTATTACTGCTTGTGTTGGTGGTGGTATTGGTGGTGCTGTAGTTGCTGCTTTTGGTCAAGTTGGCTCAATAGCTATCGGGCCTTCAGGTGTAGCCTTGATTCCATTAATTGCTCATAACATGTGGTGGGCTTATATATTAGGTTTGTTAGCTTCTTATGTTGGTGGTTTTATTGCTACTTACTTCTGGGGTGTTCCGAAAGAGGCTATGCTTCCTGCAGATGAGGCTGATGCTGAAGTTAAAGAACGAAGAGAAGCTGAGGAGCAAGCATATAATTTGAATATGTCTACTTCAGGTGAAAATGAGGTAAAAGATAACGCTAAATTAACAACACAAGAAATTGTTGCTCCAGTAGATGGACAAATTGAAGAGTTAGATGAAGTTGAAGACCAAGTATTTTCACAAAAAATGCTTGGAGAAGGATTTGCTATTATTCCAAAAGATGGGAAAATTGTTGCTCCTGTTGATGGAAAAGTAGTTAGTGTAATGTCTACAAAACATGCCTTAACTTTAAAATCAACTAAAGGAAATTTGGAGATCTTATTGCATATGGGTTTGGATACTGTAGAACTAAAGGGCCGTCCTTTTGATATCAAAGTAAAAGAAAATGACATAGTAAAAGCCGGACAACCTGTTGCACAAATGGATATTGGAAAAATAAAAGAAGCTGGAAAGGATCCAATCGTAATTATGACTATTACTAACATGGATGATGTTTCTAATTTTAAGCTAATTGCTACAGGTACCGTTAAGGCCGATATGCCCGTATTAAAGATAACTAGTAAGTGAGGATAAAAATGAATATTAAAGATTTAACAACGGAACAACGAAATCCAAAGTCTCTACACATTGATAGCGCCACTCCTCTTGAAATAGTTAAAATAATAAACCAAGAAGATAAAAAAATCGCAGATGCAGTTGGTACTCAAGATAAAGAAATTGCCAAAGCCATTGAATATGCATCAAAAAGATATAGAGAGGGTGGGAGATTAATTTATGTTGGAGCAGGAACTAGCGGAAGATTAGGAATATTAGATGCAGTTGAATTAGTTCCCACTTATAGAATCAATCCTGAAAGAGCGATTGGATTAATTGCCGGTGGCCAAAGTGCTATGTTCCGCGCTGTAGAAGGTGCCGAGGACGATCCACAACTAGGAGAGAAAGATTTAAAGGACCTTAAATTAAATGAGAAAGATATTGTAATTGGGCTTGCAGCTAGTGGACGTACACCTTATGTAATAGGATGTTTGAAATATGCAAATCAGGTAAAAGCTCTTACTATTTCAATAGCATGTGTAAAAAAATCAGAAATTGGAAAATATGCTGATATAGCAATTGAAGCTGTAGTAGGTCCGGAAGTAATAACTGGGTCAACAAGAATGAAGGCTGGTACAGCTCAAAAAATGATTCTGAATATGATATCAACAGGCGTTATGATCAAACAAGGTAAGGTTTATGAAAACGTAATGGTAGATGTTATGCCAACAAATTCTAAGCTAGTAGATCGAGCATGTAGAATTATAGAAGTTGCGACAGGTGTTTCAGAGTCAGTAGCAAGCGATACATTAGAAAAAGCAGATATGAACGTTGCAGTTGCTATTACTATGTTGAAAACAGGTGTTGATAAAGAAAAAGCAATGGATATTTTGAAAGAATGTAACGGTAATATTAGTTCGGTAGTTAATAATTATTAAAGAAGGAGGTCAAAAAGTAATATGCTTTTTGGCCTTCTTTTGGAAAGAGTGAATAAATGTTAGGCTTTTCTGTATATTTAAATAAAAAAATTGATGCTGAGACTCGAGAATATATTAGGAAAATGAAGGATAATGGCTTTGAAGGAATCTTTACGTCGATTCATATTCCCGAAGAAGATATAACTAGCTATAAACAAAATCTACAAGAATTAGGAAAAATAGCAAAAGAACAGAATCTTAGTGTAATGGTTGATATTGATCAAAGTAGTTTGAAAAAATTAAAAATATCAATGGATACAATCCCTAACTTGAAGAAAGCCGGTATAACTGGTTTGCGAATAGATGATAAATTGCCAATTAAAAAAATTGCTGAGTTGTCTAACTTAATAGAAATTGGGATAAATGCTAGTACTTTTAGTGAAGAAGAGTTAAAAAAATTGCTTTTGTTAAATGTAAAAAGAGAAAACGTGCAAGCATGGTTCAATTTTTACCCTTCTCCTGATACAGGAATTAGTCAGCAGTTTTTAGAGCAGCAAGTTCGTATGTTTAAAAAATATGGCTTTACTACTCAGGCATTTTTTGCTGGGGATGAAAATTTAAGAGGTCCTTTATACGAGGGACTGCCAACTCTTGAAAAGCAGCGGTATTATAGTCCGTTAGCTAGTATTTTAGAATTACAAAATATGGGAGTAGATTTAGTTTATGTCGGGGATGGGGGAATTAGTGAAGATTCGTTAAAGCAAATAGATACTTATAAAAATAAAAAACAAATATTACTTCATACAAAAAAATGCGAAAATGGAGATAAAGATTTATATGATTATGTATTAGGAAAACATAATCAGCGGCCTGATCCAGCTGAATATGTAGTGAGATGTGAAGATTCGAGATTACATCCGGTACCGGTAATTAAGAAAAATAATACTGGCAAAAGATATATTGGAGATATTACAATCAATAATGATAAGTACCAACGGTATATGGGAGAAATTCAAATACTTAAGGTAAATTTACCAGCTAGTGAAAAAGTAAATATAGTAGGAAAAATTATAGAAAAAGATATACCTTTGATTAATTTGATAAAGCCTAGCCAGGAATTTATCTTACTTCGTACCATGAAGGAGTAAAAATGGCAGATATTTTAAATATCATTCATTCTAAGAAGGCTCAGATGCCAAAAAAAGAACAATTTTTAGCAGAGTACATAAGTAATAACATTAAAACAGTTATAAAGTCTTCTATTCAAAAATTATCTAAAGATACTGGTATTAGTACAGCAACGATTGTTCGATTCTGCCAAGAAATTGGGGTTGATGGATTTAGTGAATTAAAATTAGAACTAGCTGCACTACAGTTACCCAAAGAACCTGCTGAATATGATGAAATAGATATTGGAGAAGATGTTTCATCAATAAAGGATAAAATGGCCACAAGGTTTAAGTCAGTGATAGACATAACTAAAAGTGGAATCGATGAAAAAACAATTTCTAAACTAGTAAAAGAAATTAATCAGGCTTCACGGATTTTAGCATATGGTGTTGGAGCATCCGGTCTAGTAGCTAATGACCTATACCAGAAATTTCTTCGTTTAGGAAAAGCTATCACCTATACTACTGATTTTCATATTGCAGCTACAGAAATTGGAAACTTTACCCCTAATGATATTTTAATCTTAATCAGTAATCAGGGAATGACGACTGAAATTAGTGATCTTTTAGAAGTGGGGAAATCAGTTGGTATAAAAACTGTGTTACTAACAGCACAGCCTAGAACTGCAATAGCTAAAAAAGCTGATCTTGTATTACTTACCCAAGATATTGGGGAGCCCAAAATTAGGTCTGGTGCTACTACATCGATGATAAGTCAACTCTTTGTAGTAGATGTTTTAGTATTTGCCTATATTTCACGGTGTTCAGATAAGGTGTTTGAAAACTTAAAACGCTCTAATAAGACGACTTTAATTCATAAAAATAAAAAGAGAGGTAAATAACTACCTCTCTTTTTTCAATCTATTAATCTGTATCAACCTTAATCTTCCCGTCAATGATTTTTTGCTTAGCTTTTTGAACTTTAATCCAGGTATGATAGGATAAATTCCCTTGAACTAAAGAAATACCTTTGTTTTTAAGACCATACTTCAGAGTTTTACCACCTGGGAATTTCCCACTAGCAGTTTGGGTAGCAATATCTTCAACAGCAAGATCGGCACTTTTGATAACTGAAGTAAGAGTGAAATTAGATGGTTGTCCGCCTTTTGCAAGGTAGTCGCCCAATTTTGATTGATCTTCATCAGATCCTATAACCCATACTTTTTGCCCTACAGGTCGAGCTTGATTGATTTCCTGAGCTGCTTTGAATACACCTTGTCCACTTTTACCTGCTGCTTGAAAAATGATGTCAGCTTTTTTATTGTACATTTCCTGGGCAATATCGTGTGCTTTATTAGCATCCGAAAAGTTTCCAACTGTCTGGCTTACTACTTTAATATGTTTATGAAGTTTACGATTTGTTGTTCTTACGCCTTGAATAAAACCTGCTTTGAATGAGGCCATTTCTTTACTATTTTGACCTAAGACTAAACCAACTATTTGACTTTTAGTCGTGTAAGCAGCTGCTACACCAGCTAAATATGCTCCTTCTTGATTCTTAAAGGAGATACCGGTTAAATTTTTTAGTTTTGGAGTATGGGCATCAATAACAACAAAATTTTTTTTCGGATTATTTTTAGCTGCTTTAATAATATTTGGCTTAAGAGTATAGCCAACACCAATAATAGTTGAGAAATTTTTATCTAACGCTTCATTGATAGTGGTTTGATAGTTTTTCGGATCTTTAGGTACAAAATAGTTATAGCCTTTGTTTCCTTCTGGAAGATCATTTTTAGTACCATAATCTTTTAAACCATTCCAGACAGATTGATTTAAAGAATTATCTTTAATGCCGTTAATGTCAGATATCAGAGCGATATGATTGTCTGTCTTTTTATTTATTGTTTCCTCATGATTAGGCTTGCTACAAGCACTTGCTATTAAAAAGATAGCACTTGTGATCAATAATAGATTAAATTTTTTATTTAGTTTCATTTGAAAACCTCGATTAAAAATCTATTCTAATTTTAAACGAGAAAAAGACCATCCTACAAGTCAAAGTAGGGTGGTCTTTTAAAAATATTAAATTTATTTTTCAGCCTTTTTAGCTTCAGCTTCGTATTCACGAACAATATTGAAGTTAGAATCTTTAGAATCTACATAACCATAGTGTTGGTAAATATTTTCAAGGATCTTCTTACCCTTCTTGGTCTTAGCAATATCCTTAAAGGCAGTAGCAAGTTTCTTTCTAAATGACTTAGACATGCCGCTTCTAACAGCAACAGTATCGTTTGGAATGTATTTAGTAAAGTAAATTGGAACAACATCCTTCATTACAGCAGGTGCATCTTTAGCAGCAAGAGGACGAGCGTCAGAGAAGACAAAGGCAGCATCGGCATCACCGTTATAAACTGATAAAACAGCTTGATCGTGGCCCTTAACTTGAACTAATTTACAATCTTTTGGTACATTTAAACCTTTCTTGTGAAGTTCCGCAATTGGAAGAACGTAACCAGAAGTAGAGGTTGGATCTTGAACGGCAATTGTCTTACCTTTTAGATCTTTCCAAGATTTGATCTTAGAGCCCTTTTTAACTACGATCATTGAACGGTAGCTATCCATTAATTTGTGATTTTGCTTACCGCTTGGTTCGTCATAGCCATAGCGTTGTGCTTGGAGCAAAACGTCAGCAACACCACGTTTGTGGGCTAAGACATAAGCATCAGGTGGTAAGAAACCGACATCAACTTTCTTTGATGCCATTGCTTCAACTAAAGCTGAGTTATCAGTTGAAACAGTTACATGAACAGGCATATGCAATTGCTTTTCAAGCAAGCCTTGTAATGGCTTAGCTTTAGCTTCAAGTTTAGAAGCTTGGACACTAGGAACAAACTGAACGTTTAATTCTTTAGGAGTATAGCCATCACTTGTTTTAGAAGCAGACTTATTGTTGGAACATGCAGCAGTTGATGCAGCAAGTAAAACCATAGCAGCGCCGATTAAAAATTTCTTTATCTTCATTTTTTCCTCCAGAAACTATTTAATGAAGTTGACGATATAAAGATAGCAAACTATGAGCGTGAATTCAATAGAAAACATGTATATTTTTGTAATATATCAAAAATATTGTTCGTGTTTTATTAAATAAAACTAGTAAAATCAATAATTTTGCATACTGAAAGTACGAATTTAAAAACAATAAAAAATCCAGATGATTAACATCTGGATCAAAAGGTTATTTAATTCTAAGATTTAACATCAAACCGATAAAGAAACCTACGGCTTCGGTCACAAATAAAACTTGGGTATTTTGAACTACTTTAGGGAAAGATTTTGGCTTAGTTTGTATTTTCCAAAGAAAGCGCATGTTTTTGTAGATTGTTGGAATACAAATCAAAATTAAAGCGACGCTCCAAGGAAGGACTCCAACCCAAATTGCCCAACCTGTTAAAAAGAATCCAAGTAAGTAGTTAAATACGAATAAGTAAAGTCCACCCTTAATTCCAATATAAGAAACTAAAGTATGTCTTCCATTTGCGATATCTGCATCATGATCACACAGATTATTTCCAAGCATTAAAGTGAAGTTACAAATTTCAGGAATGCCGGCAGCAAGGATAATTGGCCAAACAAAATTCCAGTTAAATGGTACATGGGGATACACATTAATGTAGACCATAATTAGAAAAATTCCAAATCCCATTGCAAAACAAGCAGCTATTTCTCCAAAAGGTCCGGCAGAAATTGTATGAGATCCTGTTGAATAGGAAATAGCGATTGCGTAACAAATAATTCCTAGAATCCAAATATATAAATTAGTTTGAAAACCAATCATAAAAGCACACGTAGCTGAAATGATAAATAGGATCCAAATAAGAACTAAAACATGTTTGGGGTTAAGATGGTACTTCCCAATCGGATTCTTTTTATGATCGCCAGTTTTAGCAGCTTTTTCACGTTTATAATCCCAATAACCATCATTCACATTCATGAAAATTTGTAGAACAATTGTGGCAATACACATTTCAATTGTTGGAAAAATTCTAAACAACTGAAAATTATATTCTGTGTACATGATTCCTAATAGGACAGGAATTATGGAGTTAAATAGGGTACGTGGTTCAACTAATTCATAGTAGCCTTGCTTTGCTTCAGCAGACATAATAAACTTCTTTCTATTTTTAAATTAGTCCTTGATCCATTAAATAAAGTTGATGAAAATGCTCATTGTGTTCAAATAGTTCGTAAGGATTGCCCTGCATGGTCACTTTTCCATCTTTAAAGAAGAGAACTTCGTTCATATATTTTACACCTTGTAAGTGGTGAGTTACCCAAACTACTGTCTTTTTCTTTAAAACATCAAATACTAAATTTAATAATTTTTGTTCTGTGAGCGGATCTAGACCCACTGTTGGTTCATCTAAGAGGACAATGGGGGTATCTTGTAAAAGTACACGTGCTAATGCTAAACGTTCCTTTTGACCGCCAGAAAAACGTGCGCCAGCTTCTGCGACTTCTGTATTCAGTTTTTTAGGGAGGGAATTAATGAAATCAGCTAGCTGTACTTTTTCTAAAATTTCCATCATTTGGTCAGCAGTGGCATCTGGATTAGCCATTTTAAGATTTTCATAGATAGTAGTGTTGAATAAAAATGGTTCCTGGTTCAGCACAGAGAATAATTTTGAACGCTCTTTTTGTAAGGACAAAACATTAATCTTATCCAAAGTGACAGTGCCTGTATTTGGCTTTAAATCTCCAAGAATTAATTGTAGGATAGTACTTTTTCCAGCCCCAGATGGTCCAATTAAAGCAGCTTTTTGACCTCTTTTTAATGTAAGAGAGAAATTTTGAATAATTGGATAATCTTCTCCAGGATAAGTGAATGAAATATCAGTAGCTTTTAAAGTTCCTGCAAAAACTGGGTCAAGATATTCTTGATGAGGTAAATGGTTTTCAGGTACTGTTAATTCATTTAAATGCTTTACGGAATCGCTATAGGTGTGCCATTCCTCAATACCTTGTCCAACAGGAATAAAAGCATCAGATAGAGGGAATAAGGCTAAAACAACAGCACCAACGTAATTTGCTGCTTCTTGATTATAGGTGAGGTTCTTGTTAGTGAAATAAAGAATAGCAACCGCCATTAAACCAAAAATAAATTCAAGAACAAAATCGCGTGCCCAATCAAACTTGCCAGATTTCTTTTCATGCTTCCCTAAAGACTTTAAAGTGGTTTTAGTTTGGTCGAAAAATGCATCCTTGCGACCAGAAATTTTCCAGTCGCCAGCTCCTAAAACCTGGTCAGTAAATTCTGTATAAAGTTGTGCTTTTTCTTTTTTTTCCTTGCTACGTACACTAGCTTGTTTTAGTAGTGAGAAGAATGGAACGAGAATAAGTTCCATAATCAATAAAATTGCGATAATACCCGCTAATGGCCATGAGAATAAGCCAATCAAAATTATAACAATAAATCCTACTAGGTAACTGAGAATGGCTGGAAAGATGGTTCTCAAATAAAGATTTTGTAGGTGACCAATATCATCAGTTAGGAGAGAAAGAATACTTCCTGTTTGAAAAGCTGAGCCGACTGCTGAAGTATTTTTTTCAGCGATATAAAAAAGTCGTCTTCTTAAGGAACTTGTGACCCGTAAAATCCAATTATGAGAGACTAAGCGCTCTAAATATCTAAATAATGGTCGTCCGATTCCGACAGCACGCATTAAGACGATTGGAACATAAATCATTAAGATGTTTTCTGGACGTGTCGCCGCTTTGTCAATTGTATAGCCTGCATAAAACATAAGCGCACCACCACAAAAGAACATAACGATGCCAAGAAAAATCGCTAAGAGAAAATTCCATTTATATTTTGCGAGGTAAGGTTTAACCCAATGTTCATGTTTCCAAGAAAATTTTTTGTTCATCATAGTAGGTCTTCTTTCAATGGCTGAGTAAGTTTTTTGAATAAGGTTCCGTTTTTAGCTAAGTCACTAGGAGTACCTTGTTCTACAATTTCTCCATTTT
This sequence comes from uncultured Lactobacillus sp., assembly GCA_947641735.1. GTDB lineage: Bacteria > Bacillota > Bacilli > Lactobacillales > Lactobacillaceae > Lactobacillus. The sequence goes on along the minus strand of CANRQR010000006.1, from coordinate 28,259 downwards.
CAATGACTAGGCACCAATCCATGTCATTTAGCCAGTGCAAGCGGTGTGTCGTAAAGAAGACCAAATGATTTTCCATTAATTTCTTCATCGGTTCCTTTAATTCATACTCAGTCTCAATATCTAGGTGAGCAGTTGGTTCGTCGAAAAATAATATCTTTCGATCTTTTGCTAAGAAAGCGCGGGCTAATGCAATGCGTTGTTTTTGTCCGCCAGAAATGCCGCGTCCATTTTCACCGATTCTAGTGTTTAAACCATCTTTTAAACTAGCAACAAAATTATTCAAATCAGTTGCTTTTAATGCGGTATCAATTTCTTTTTGACTAGCATTTGGATTATAAAAAGTTAGATTTTCTTTAATGCTAGTTGCGAACATGAAAGGATCTTGTGGAATATATGTAATTTGATTTTGCCAATTCTTTTGATTTAATTGGGCAAGATTTTGCCCATTAATTGTAAAATTATCTTCTTTAAGGTGGGGAGTAAGAAAGCCAGCTAAAATTCTCATTAATGTTGTTTTTCCAGCACCTGTTGGGCCAATAATGCCAACTTTTTGAAATCCGGTAAGATTTAGATTAACATTACGTAACTCATCAGCTGTATGAGTCTTATCTGTACTTGCTTGTTCTTTTTTTACTACGGCACTCATTTTTGCATTTTTATTAATACTAAAATGATCTTGATCAATATGACTATAGTTAAAAGAAACATTATTGGCTATAAAGACACTATCTTTGTTCCACGTGAAACTAGATAATTGGTTTTCTTGAGGAGTAGTAGGAAAAACCAGAATATCAAAAATTTGTCCTAAGGCATTTTTACCATTTAGAGTAGCATGGAAATCATTACCAAAATCCCGAATTGGTAAAAAGTATTCTGGTGATAAGATTAAAATCACTAATGAAGGATAAAGAATTAAGTTACCATTGATTAAGCCAATTCCAAGAAACATGGCAATCATTGCAATGGATAATGTGGTAAAGAAATCTAGCGTAAAGGTGGATAGGATTGCTACTCTTAAGACACCCATTGTCTTTTTACGGTAGTTTTCACTATTTTTATAAACAATATTTCCATATTTTTTAGCAAGACCCAAAACTTTTAAGGTACTTAAGCCACGTAAAGCATCAACAAAGTGATTTTGCAATTTAATATATCCAGCATACTGTTTACTAGCTTTACTTTGAGCAGCAGTTCCTAAAATAATCATAAATAAGATCAGTAAAGGAAAAACTAAGAGTAAAATCCATCCAGAGAGGGCATTTAGAGTAAAGATATAAATTAAAATCACCCATGGAACAATTGCTAGGGCAATTAATTTTGGAAAAATTAGCGACAGATAATTGGAAATTTCGTCCATTCCATCTAAAAGAGTAGAAACTAAGTTTCCTGTTCCAATTCTTGAGACTAATGCAATTCCACCATTATAGGTTTTATTAAGTAATTGCTGGCGTAAAAGAGCAGTTGTCTGATTTGCATAACGATTCATATACCATTTTTGAAACCAGTTAATTCCCTGTCTTAATAAATAGAAGATCAAAAAAGTTAAAACGTCTTCTGCAATATTAGCAAAAGACTGTCGTTTCCAAGAGCCGACAATTGCTCGAGCAAGGAAAATACCTTGTCCTAAAATAGCAAATGCTTGCAAGAACATTAGTCCTGCAAGCATTGGGAGCATGATTTTGGCTTTTGGTAATTTAAAAAGTCGTTTATCAATCATTTTCATTCCTGTTCTAGATTAGGCGTTTTGATTTACCTTAATCCGGTGTCTAAAGACTACATATGACCAGATGATATAAGCTAAAGCGATTGGCAAAAGGATTAGAGCAACAATTGTCATTACCTCAAGTGTTAGTTTAGAGTTGGCTGCATTTTTAATTAAAAGTGAGTGTGCTGGATCAGTAGCGATTAATACGCGAGGGAAGAGTCCATTGAATAAAAGCCCAACAACAGCTACTAAAGTTAATCCACTCGTTACAAAGGCTGCTGCTTGCTTATTTTTAATTAAGGCAATATCTGACCAAGCAGTTAGAACAACAATAAGTAAAGTGATAATTGTTGAAGAGATTGGTCTTAACTTAAAGAAATCAGTTTGGAAGAAAATCAATAAAGCAAAGACAATTTCTCCTAAATAAGCTACAAGATAGAGCTTCTCGTTTAAGTTAGCAGCACGCTTACTTAATTCTGGATCATCAATTCTTAATCTTAAGAAGTTAATTCCATGAATTAAGCAAAGGAGCACTCCTGCTACTCCTGCAACTACTGATAATGGGTTAACAATATTCCAAAAACTTAAACTCATATTTCCTTGAGCATCGATTGGAACACCTTGAATTAGGCTACCGAACATCATTGTAAGGAAAAATGGAGCTAATAAACTACCCCAAAATAGGGCTCTAGTCCAAATTCTAAATCCACGTTCAGTTTCGGCATGAGCAGAAAATTCAAAGGATACTCCTCTGATAATTAGGGCAAATAAGGTAAAGAATAGTAAGATGTAATATCCACTAAATAGACTTGCATACCAATCAGAGAATGACGCAAACATGGCACCGCCAGCTGTGATAAGCCATACTTCATTTCCATCCCAGTGTGGTCCAATGGTTTCCATCATTACATGTTTTTCTTGATCATTTTTTGCTAAAAACTGTGTTGCCATTCCTACACCATAGTCAAAACCTTCAGTAAAGTAGAAGATCATGAACAGAAGGCCAATTAATAGGAACCAAAGCAACTGTAAAAAATCAATTCCATCGATCATTAGTATGCACCCCTTTCAAGTGCACCAGCTACACCCATATCAAGTTGACGTTTACAGTAATAGATCATTACTCCGCCAAGAGTTGAGAAGATTAGGAAGTACATAATATTTGTGAACCAGAGCTCACCAGTGGTTGTACTTGCAGAAATTGAATCTGCAATTGTAAATAGGCCATAGACAGTCCATGGAAAACGACCAAGTTCTGTAATGAACCAACCACAAGTATTAGCAATAAATGGAAGGAAGGTTGAAATACCTAAAATCCATAAGAACCAGCGCTTGTTTTCAATTGTATTCTTCTTTGGACGAGTCCAAATTAAGCCTAAAATTGCAAGCAAGGCAAATAATGCACCAAAACCGGCCATGATTCTAAAGCTATAGAATAAGGTCTTAACCGGAACATAATAGCTCATGTCTTTGCCAAACTTTTTATCATATTTTGCATGCAATTCTTTATTGATTTGATTCATTCCTTTAATGGAACCACTAGTACTGTGATAAGTAAGAATGGTTAGAACATCAGGAATAGAAATTGCACCTTCATTTTTATGTTCTTTAGTATTTAAATTAGCAACTATATCCCATGGAGCGTGATCGCCTGTTGTTTCATAAACACCTTCAGTTGCTGCAAACTTCATTGGTTGTTCGTGAATTTCAACTTGAGTTTGATAGTCACCAGCACCAATTTCAGCAATTGAGGCAAATAAGGCAACCCAAAGAGCGATACGCATGGACTTTTTATGGAAGTTAACATCACGTTTTCTAAGTAAGCCAAAAGCAGCCATCCCAATTACGACAAATGAAGCCGTAACAATGGCACCGATTACTACGTGTGGGAAACTAGCCCATAGTTGTTCGTTGGCAATTAAAGCCCAAAAACTAGCCATTTGTGCCTTACCATTTTTAATGACATAGCCAACTGGATGTTGCATAAAGGCATTAGCGGTTAAAATCCAAATTGCACTCAACATTGAACCGATAAAAGAGATCCAAACTAAGGCACAGTGCAACGCTGGCTTAAACTTGTTCCATGTAAACATCCATAAACCAATGAAGGTAGATTCCATAAAGAAAGCTAACAAAGCTTCAATGGCCAATGGAGCACCAAAAATATCACCCATGAAACGAGAGTAGTCAGACCAGTTCATTCCGAATTGAAATTCCTGAATAATTCCTGTAACTACCCCGACAGCAAAGCTCAATAGATAAATTTTTCCCCAGAATTGAGCCATCTTTTTATATACTTCGTCCTTTTTAACGACGTAGAGTGTTTCCATGATTGATACAATGAATCCCATCCCGATGGAGAAGGGAACAAAGAAGAAGTGGAAGACTGTAGTCATTGCGAATTGGAAGCGGGCAAGATCTAACATTGTTACACCCGATAACATTTTCATTCACCTATTTCTATTTCCACATATATAACATCTGTTACCTTAAGCATATACTTTATTGATGCCGTTTTCAATAAAATATAAGAATAAGTTCATAACTTTTTTCTTAGGTAAGTTTAGAGCAAAAAAATAAGGATTTCAATGTTGAAATCCTTATAGATTTATTCACTTCTTAAAGCAATTGCGGCGTCCTTTTTAGCAGCCATTCGAGCTGGTATATGACCACCAAGCATTGTTAAAACAGTACTAATAATTACTAAAATTAAGGCTTGCATAGGGTCGAGTTGCGCAACGTTACTCATATTAGTAATTGCGTATAATACTGCATTGATTGGGAAAGTGCATAAGTAAGCAATTAAGATACCTAAAATACCAGAAAAGAGGCCGAGAATAAAGGTTTCAGCATCAAAGACACGGGTAATATCCCGTTTTCTAGCACCTAAAGCCTTTAGCACACCAATTTCCTTTGTACGCTCTAAAACAGAAGTATAAGTTAAAATACCAATCATAATCATGGAAGTAACTAAAGAAATAGCAGCAAAAGCAACTAAAACGTCAGTAATTCCGTCAAGCAGACCACCAGTTAACTTAGTAACAGTACCTGACATATCAGTGTAGATAACCTGATCTTTTTTAGCTTTACCTTTATTGTATTTGTCTAAGTAATCGAGAACTTTATCTTTAGACTTAAATGAATTTGGATAGATAAGAATACCGCTAGGGATGCTAGAACCACCAAGAGATGCAATAAATTGCTCTTTTTGAGTTTGGTTCATTGGCTGATTAGTCATTACATTGGTAGTACTATTCTTTTGTGCCTTAACAATATTCGAATTTTCATTTTGCTTAATAATTTCTTGAGTTAAGCCATCGCTGTAAGCAATTCCGTTATCTAGCAGGGCCATTTGACTATTATTTTTACCCCGAATAACGGCACTTAACTTTAAGGTTAAGTTGCTAGAATCATACATTGATTTAGAAGCTTTTTGTGGAACAAAATTTCCAGTAGGCAATTCTTGATAGTAATTGTTGTTACTAATCACCTTAAAAGTACGGCCGACAAGTTTGTTTAGATCAATTTTTTGACCATCTTTAATTGAAATACCTAAATTCTTAAGTGCGTTAATATTAGCTTGATTTTTATTATTTAAAACAAGAACTACTTCATTATTTGACTTAGGCCAGGAACCAGCAAGTAGTTGGTAATTATCCTTTAAAAAAGTTCCTTGCTTTGAATCAAGTGTTTTAGGAAAGACACTTGTGTTAATCCCTACACTATTCATTCCTTGAAGTTGAGCACTAGCAATAGCAGAACCAGAGTTGTTAACATTAGAAAATTCTACATGCTTAATTTTGCCATTATCATTAGTTAAAAGATTAAGCTGGGTTCCTCGAATAAAGGAGATGTTGTTAGCATATGAAGGATTAATTTTCTTAACATAATTGATATAAGACTGAGTAATCTTATTTTCATGCGTATTTTTCTCATTGTCTGGTTTTGCGGCAACGAGATATCCCTTATTTTTGACATTTTTGTCAGATTCAGTTCGGCTTGTAGCGGCGTTCATATCTGTTGCCGTTTGAGAAATAGAAATTGGAAATTTAGCTAGTGTTTTACTTTGCGTTTCATTAATTTGTTTTTGAAAACCATGTGACAAAGCTAAAACAATAGCAATACCAATAATTCCGATACTTGAAGCAAAGGCAGTTAAAAAAGTTCTACCTTTCTTAGTCATAATGTTAGTAAAACTAAGTTTTAGAGCATTCCAGTAAGACATTTTTGTCTTTTTGAGTTTAAAAGTATCCTTTACTTCTTTTTTAGGCTCAAAGGCATTTGAATCACTAAGAATTTTTCCATCCTGGAAATGGACAATTCTACTTGCATATTCTTCAGCCAGTTCAGGATTATGTGTAACCATGATGACTAATTTATCGTGGCTGAGTTCCTTGATTAGCTCCATAATACTTTCACTGGTTTTAGTATCTAAAGCTCCTGTTGGCTCGTCACATAGAAGAATATCAGGATCATTAGCTATTGCCCGGGCAATAGCTACTCGTTGCATTTGTCCTCCGGATAGTTGATTAGGACGCTTCTTTAAATGATCGCCTAGCCCAACACGCTTTAGCGCCGCAATTGCCTTCTCGTGGCGTTCATTACTGCTTACGCCTGAGAGCGTCATACCAAGCTCTACATTTTCAATAATAGAAAGGTGAGAAATAAGATTATAACTTTGAAAAATAAAGCCGACAGAATTATTGCGGTAAGCATCCCAGTCAGTTTGAGAGAAATTTTTCGTCGACTTACCATTGATGATAATGTCTCCAGAATCGTAATGATCTAATCCACCAATTACGTTTAAAAGAGTCGTCTTACCGGACCCACTAGGACCTAAGATAGCAACGAATTCACTGTTACGAAAATTAATCGTAACGTCATCTAATGCATGTGTGACGGTGTCACCTACGTGATAGGTCTTTTTTAAGTGTAAGAGTTGTAGCATATTTTTTCCTTTCTAAGCAATTATATATTTGCCCCAGCCTAATACTGCAAATATTGCTTGGATTATAAATAAAATTGCAATTAAACCAATGATAACAAAATGGCGTTTCTTATGCATAATAAAGACCCCAGCAAATTCACGAATTGTAGCATTAGGTAAAAAATAAAAACGTGTAGTTGCTCCGACACCATTGGCCTTTAAATGAGCCATTTTTGCATAAAGGCCTGCTCTAAAAAGATGATAGTTATTAGTAAAAAACTTAGCTTTAAAGTTTGGATTTCCCCAATCACTAGTAGCTACTTTTTTAGAGTAGAGCATATTTTGGTAGGTATTAGTTGATTTATCTTCTAATAAAATCAAGTTAGGATCGTAGCCATGTTTAACAGCGTAATCTTTCATTGCGGCTGCTTCAGAGAGATCCTCGTCTTTTCCTTGTCCACCTGACATAATTAGTTTGGGACGTTTATGTCCTTTATCATATTGTTTATTAGAAAAAGCAATAGCTCGGTCGATTCGTGCACCTAACAGGCGTGATACTTTCTTTCCATCAATTAATCCTGCGCCGAGAACAATTAGGTAATCTTGCTTGTAGCGACGAGGAGTAATTTGATACAGAACTAAATTGAGTAAAAAGTTATACATTACAAATAGAAGATAAAAGGCAATCAAAGTTGCTCCAGCAACTAGAGAATGAAGCCAGTCCGGTAGGCGGTGAAATACACCTAATCTATTTAAAGTCCATATTCCTACTAAAAATAAACCAATAATCAAAGTTAAAAGATTTGGCAGAGAATGGCTTTCATATTTCCAGACAAAATAGGCATTCCAGAGAAAGAAAATCCAAGAAAAGGTTACTAAGAAAAAGATTCCAAATAAGATAGCCAAAGCAAGGAAAGAAAATGAGGTGGTTAGTAAAGGATTGTGTTGAGAAATAATTAAAATAGCAGACCATACTAAAAAACTAATCCCAAATATTGTGAAAATAAGGCCATTGATTAAACGACGTGGTTCAATCAGCCAAGAAAGCAAAAATAAAATAAAAAATACGAACATAATCAAAGAGGTAATCGTTACTTGATTATGAACAATAAAGTTAAAAAATTGATGCAGAGATTGCATGAGTTGTGATTGCATGATTAAATGTCCTTATGTCTTTTTAATAAACAATTATAATGAAAAGAAATAAATAATTTCAATTAGAGGAAGTGTTCGGATGAAGACTTTTTTACGCTTTTTAGGAAATCTAGCAACAGTGATCATTGCTTTTGTATTTTATACAATTTTGCAATTAGGTTATGTACAAAAGAAAGTTAACCTATTGTTTGCGGTTATTTTGGCAGTTTTAACTGTTGCAGTAATTTATTGGATGTATTGGATTTATAAACGAGAACTTAAACAAGAAAATGATTGGTTTTTCAATGCGAAGCCTCACTGGGATACAAAAAGAATTATTATTGCTGTAGCGGCTTTCTTTACTTTAGTAATCTTCCAAATAGCCTTTGTGCGATTATTTGGTGGTAATACAATTTCAAAGAATCAAGAAGAACTAGATGCAATTAGAAAAGTTGCCTCGCCAATGTTCAATGTTTTATTAGTGATAGTGGCACCAATCTGTGAGGAATTTATCTTTAGAGCGCTATTTTTCAACACATTTTTCCCAGTAGAAAATGTATTTAATAAATGGGTTGGAATTGTAGTAAGTGGTTTTATTTTTGCTTATGGACATGATCCGATGTTTAGTAAATTTATTTATTTATATTGGGTAATGGGAATGATCCTAGCTTGGACGTACGTCACTACAAAAGATGTAAGATATTCGATTTTGACTCATATGTTAAACAATATCCTGTCAATTTTATAGCAAAATAAAAAGAGCATTAATGCTCTTTTTTTCTTTGTCCTAATTGCTGTAAAACAATTTCAGCAATTTCGTTATTAGTCCACATCCATGCTATATGTCCTAAAGCCTCAGAAATATGTTCTTCCATTGGTTGGTTCTTTGGAGAAGGGACAGTTTTCATTAATGGCATAATTACTAGGTGAAAAGCGATCCAAACTCCTAAGCCAAATGGAACGCCCTGATCTATTGTTAACCACTTAACTTTCTTTTCAAGAAGAGCCGCATAGGCAGTAGCAAAAGAAATTGAAAAACCAAAGTGAACAAGATAACTAACCCAAGGTAGTTTTTCTCCTGAATAAGTATAAGTTGCATGAGTTAAGTGGGCTGGAACACCCATTTGCTCTAGTAATTTTTGTGGAGGATTAGTCTTATTTCTTTCTGGTGTTCTTGGAGGGAGAATGTTTTCCCAGCCCAATTTAACTAATCCCGAGATAACACCAGCAGCAGTTCCAGCTACTAATACATTTTTCCAATTAAATTTTGACATTAAACTTCACGTCCTTTTAATTAGTTCTTTCATTTTTTATTGTAACAAATTCACTCTTTGGTAGAGGCTTTAAGGCTTGATGTTGCTTGCACGTTCTTAGCAGCCATTTTATTTAAGTAGGTCCAAATCTGTGGACGATATTTTCTTAATACAATGAGCAGTACTAAGTAAATAATAATGCACAAACTAATCCAAAAAGGATTTTTTGAGATGAAGGCGGCAAACACTGCTGCATTCAAGGGGTGAGCCATTAAGTTAAAGCTAGTGACTAAAACGATGCCTGCTGGAATAGCAGCTCCGTAGTGAGAAATCGTATTTGTGTAAATAGAACCTAACCAGCTTGAAGCATAAAGCCCTAAACTAAACCAAATAACTCCATTTGCAATGACTTTGAGAATATTACCGTTAGTAATAGCGACAATTGATTCAACCATGTAAGGGAGAGCAATTAAATCAACAACAGGTAAAGTTTTATTTCCCGGTAAAACAAAAGCAATGACTACCATGATTGGAATTAAAATAATTCCTGAAATAATTGTAGCTGGTTCTCCGTAACCGACACCATCATCAACTGCTAAAAACCAATGTTTACTATCTTGTATTAAGTCAATTCCTGATTTTGTATTTTTATTTTGTTTACGTTCTTGGTTAATTTGTTTAGCTAAAGGAATGAATGCTTTACTAAAGACTTTTGTAACTAAAGGGAAAATCGTCATGACAGCTGAAAGCTGAATAGAGAATTGAAAAATTTGTCCCCATGCTGCTACTGTGGCTAAATTTTTAATATTACCTAATATTCCAATTAAAAGCCCTAAGATGGCTCCTAAAGTCGTTGGTTCACCAAAAACACCAAATTTATTTTTAAATGCAGTTGGAGTCAAATTAGCTTTATTAAAACCAAGTAAATTCCAAAGTGGATCTAACAAAATGGCTGGAATAGTTTGAACAATATTTTGAAGTGCACAGACAGTGGTATTGTCAATCTTATAATACGTAGACCAACGATCTGCCTGAATTTCGGCCAGCAGTAATGTATAGAGAAGCATAAAAAAAGATAAGCCTAAAGAAATCCACCAATTATGTGTTACATAAAAAGCAAGAGTTCCCCAAATCATGAAACCAAAGTTGTTCCAAAGATTTGACGGCATAAAAACTTTTGTAATTCCAATAGCAAATAAAACAAATTCAGCCACTAGTCCGAATACAAAAAAAGTTAATCCAATTGGTGCGCTAAAACTCGCTAATGCTCCAGCTTGCCAACCGATATCAACGACTGGTAGCTTTATGCCGGTATTATTAACCATTTGACGGACTATTTTAGTAACTACTGGAGTAAATTCATTAATAATCCAAGAAAAACCAGTTAGACCTACACCAGCATAAAATGCACACATCATTGCTTTCTTTGGTTTTACCTTTAAAAACAAAGAAATGATAAAAATCATAATAGGGACAATGACACTTGCCCCAAAGGCATTAAAGAAATTATGGATGTTATTTAGCATTTGATTGCCTCTTTTCTCGTTCCATATTTTTAGTATAAAAAACAAGAAAAACAAAGTCTAATAATTAGGAAGATATTGCTTGGGAAATAAATAACAGAGTGTTTTAATAGACAATGAGAGGTAACTTATTTTGGAGGTATCGATGATGAAAAAATTAGTTTCAATTGGCTTAATTGGTTTGTTAAGTTGTACGATGTTAACCGCATGTAGTAATTCACAAAATAATAGTTCTAGTTCATCAACTGAGAAGACAACAACAGTTAAGAAGAGTAGTAAGCTTACAGCAACTAATATGAATACTAAAAAACAAACGGCAATTACAATTGCATATGCTGGTGAAAAATATCCAAATATTTGGAAGAAGACTTTTAAGCAAGCTCAAAATAATACTGTGACTGTACGCCTTCATAATCGGAAAGATTTTTCATATATGCAAAATGGCAGTGATGTTGCATATGAGATTGCCACAGTTAATGGAGACAAATATTTCTACTACACCAAGAATGACCCAACTATTTTCTTCTATCACAAAAATAAAGAAGTTGGTTCATCTGATATTAAAATGATGATTAAGTACCTCAACAATCATAACGACGGTAATAAAGTAAATAAGATCATTAAAAATGTCAAAGTAGTAGACGAAAGAAAGACAGCGAGTAAAAACTAAAAAGATTGCTGGAGATAAAGGCCTATATGCTGTCCCCGCAAAACTGCAGGGTGAGTGGTACAGTATGGATAATAATCGTCGTACACATAGTAAAGATGATAATCAATTAAGAGAAATTGAATTTGGTGCTCATACGCTCACAACGGAAGATCATCAATACGAGATTCATATCCCAGATAAAGAATATTTTGAAAAGCATCAACAATTTTCTAATGACTATCTGAACGATACTCATACTTGGGTTAAAGTCTTTAATAATACTGAAGCTTTAAAAGGGGTCAATTATATTACGTTAATTGGTTGGACAGCTAAAGATGAACACCAAACGTCTTATGGTTATACAATCTTGGACGGTCATCCGGTAGTTATTTTAGCTAGTGGCCAAGGAAAAATAACGGATCAAGTTTACTGGAAGACACCTGACCAAGCTAAAAAACATCAGGATCAAAATTTTGATAAACTAATTACGAAAGCAGAAAATAATTAGAAATTAGTATGAGGTAAATTTTATGTCTGATAAACCTTATTATGAGCAAGAATATCATGCACCAGAAAGTGATATTCCCGATCCATCAGTTGGAGAAATTTTTAAGGGATTATTTCTCTATCCGTTCACTTGGGCAGCGCGTAGTACACGAAAAGCCTTTTGGGTTGCATTTGTTATTCAGTTCTTATTAACAATTGTAATTGGAGTAATTTCAGTAGCCATTTTTATTCCAAACGGTGTTCTGTCAATTTCTAGAAATGATATGAGTTGGGTTTTGACACATATTAGTTTCGGAGTTTGGCTAATTGAATTAATTTTATTCATCTTACTAGTTTGGATAAAATTAGGTCTTTTGGGCTATGCAGTAAGAAGACTACATGATGCGAACTATAGTGGTTGGTGGCTATGGTTAATTATTATTCCATTTGGCTGGATTATTGTAGTTATTTTCTTATTGCTACCTACTGTTGAAGAACCAGTAAGATGGGGCAGCTATCTGTTTACTGACTAATTGAATAAAAATATATATTTAGAAATGCGAGGGTAAGTTTACCTTCGTATTTTTTTACTATATTCTGTATAATATTTTTATAGTATTTTTTTATTTTTTATTTAAGGAATAGGTAGTATGGAATATTTAAAGTTGTTAGGAATATTGATAATTGTGGTCGGCTTTGTCTTAAAGTGGGATACGACTGCAGTTGTAGTCATTGCAGAAATTGTCACAGGTCTGTTTTCAGGGATGGATTTTGTTAAATTGCTGGAAGTAATTGGAAAGAGTTTTGTGGAAAATCGAATGGTAAGTTTGTTTTTCCTAACCTTGCCAATGATTGGGCTAGTAGAATCACATGGATTAAGAGACTATGCGGTTAATGCAATAAAAAAACTGAAAAAATTAACTGCGGGAAAGATTTTAAATATCTATCTTTTAATTCGTGAACTTGCTGGTGTATTTGGGATTTCTTTGCAGGGACAGGTTCAATTTGTTCGTCCATTAGTTGCACCGATGGTAATTGCTGCTGCAGAAGATCAAGATAAAAAGAAACTAAGCGAATCAGAGATTGATCTAATAAAGGGACGCAGTGCAGCAATTGACAACTTTGGTAACTTTTTTGCCCAAAACTTGTTTGTAGCATCTGGTGGTGTACTTTTGATTTCTTCAACAATGAAATCACTTGGTTATAAGGTTGATCCAGTAGGAATTGTTGTTAACACGATTCCTATTGCGATTATTACTTTCGTTTTAGTTTTTGCTTATAACCTATACTTTGACCGTCAAATGGCTAAATGGGAAGGAAAATAATATGCAAAATACGATTAACTTTTTACTTGCCATTCTTTATGCATTAATTGGTTTATGTATGGCAATTGCTGGAATTGAAACATTGCGTGACAAAACTAATAAAGCAAGAATTGGAACAGCAATTTTCTGGTTCTTTTTAGCAATTATTTTTGCTTTTGGAGATTTGATTCCTGCCGTAGTGTCCGGAGCAATGGTTTTAGTAATCGGAGTTTTAGCTTTGTTTAAGCAAATTCAAGTTGGTAAATTGCCAACCGTAAATCCTAAAACTGCTCAAGAAGGTGCTAAACGTTTAGGAGCAAAGGTATTTTTACCAAGCATTGTTTTGGCATTAACATCTATTATAATTGCACAATTTACTCCACTTGGTGGTCAGGTGGGAATTGGTATTGGTGCAGTTGTCTCGCTAATCTTAGCCATTATCTTGACTAAAGCGCCAGCAAAGCAAGTTTTCAAGGATTCCCAGAGAATGGTTAGAAGTGTAGGAGCACCTGGCGTTTTACCACAACTATTAGCCATGCTTGGGGTTGTTTTTACAACTTGTGGTGTTGGTAAGTTAACAGCTGATATGATTAGTCATGTTTTCCCAGCTGGGAATCACTTCTTAGGCGTAGCGCTATACTGTATTGCGATGGCCTTATTTACTTATATTATGGGTAATGCTTTTGCTGCTTTTGCGGTAATTACTGCAGCAATTGGAATTCCTTTTGTAATTGCACAAGGTGCTAATCCTGTAGTTGTAGCAGCAATCGGAATGACCTCAGGTTATTGTGGAACTTTAGTAACTCCAATGGCTGCTAACTTTAATACTTTACCCGTAGCGCTTTTAGAGATGAAAGATCAGATGGGTGTTATTAAGCAACAAGCTCCGATTGCCGTTATCTTGTTAATTGTTCAAATTGGCTTAATGTACTTTTTAGCATTTTAATTATTGAAAGGATAAAATTATGAAAATTTTAGTAACAGGCTTTGATCCATTTGGTGGAGATAAAATTAATCCTGCAATTGAAGCGGTAAAGAGATTACCAGCTGAAATTAATGGAGCTGAAATTATTAAATTGGAAATTCCGACTGTCTTTAATAAGTCAGCTGAAGTTGTTAAAAAGGCAATTGAAAAAGAAAAGCCAGACTATGTTTTAAATGTTGGGCAAGCTGGTGGTCGTTTTGGATTAACTCCTGAACGTGTTGCAATTAATATTAATGATGGCCGTATTCCTGATAATGAAGGCTATCAGCCACTAGGTGAACCAATTCATGAAGATGGAGAAACTGCCTACTTTACACAATTGCCAATTAAGGCAGAAGCAAAAGCAATTAGGGATGCAGGTTTGCCAGCTAGTGTTTCAAATACAGCTGGTACTTATGTATGTAATCACATTATGTATCAAGTTCAATATATGAGAGACAAGGAATTTCCAAATATTAAGGCTGGCTTTATCCATATTCCTTTCTTGCCAGAACAAGTTGTAAATCGTCCTAATACTCCATCGATGGCTCTTGGTGATATTGTTAAGGGATTAACAGCTGCACTTAGTGCAATTGTTGAACGTGATGGTAAGGGCGATATTAAGGCCGTTGAGGGAGCAAATCACTAAAGTATAGGTGGTTTTTATGATTTGGATTTTTCTAGGTTTGTGTTTAATTGGCATTCTTCTATGCGTAATGGTAAAACGAAAGATTGTAAAGCCTGAAATTCCCTTTATCTATTGCCTATTAGGCACTATAATTTGTAGTTTTATGTGTATGGTGGAATTTAATAATCCAGTTGTAAGTTTTGAGTGGTATGGGTATTTAGTAATTATCTTCATAATTGAAGCATGTTACTTATACCGTTACTTTTAAGTAGAATAGTAAAAAACGAGGTCATCATGACCTCGTTTTTCTATCCAAATTGTTTTTAACTTGTTTAAATACATCTAAATATATTTCTGCTTGAATCGGGCAACCTATTTGAACCATCGTATTGATCAAATTTAAAATAGGTTGTTCATTTTTCGTGGTAACATAATTTGCAATCTTGTCTAAATAATTAAATGTTAGAGTGAAAAACATCATATAATGCGGAAGCTCAATTTTTTTGATCTCTTTAATTAGTGAAGTAGCATGTTTAATATCATTACTTAGAATTAATTTAATAGTAGCGTCCCCCAGAACACCAAGCATTACCTCTAAGTCATAGGTTGTAGTAGCTTCAGTAATTCGGCTAACATCTTTTAAAACTAGTTTAGAAATTCCATATACTTGTTTGGGAGTTAAAAGAAAGATTGAACTCCCGAAAAGTGCTAAATAATATTCTGACCAAATTACCACCTTCGAAAAAATATTAGCTAATTTAATTTGATCAACTTCGGGAAGATAATTATGATTTTCTAAAATTACCAGCTGGTTAAATAAAGCTACGGTTGATAAAAGATCAAAAGGATTTTTTGATTGGTGGTATTTATCGAGCTGCTTTTTAGCAACATGTTTAATCAAAGGAATCTCTTCTTTGTGCCAGGCCTCAGTTACTTCTTTGTCTGTTTCAGGTTGAGGTGAAAATTTTGACCATCCCATAAATTCATGACTAGTAATGTGAATCCTGTTCAATAACCTCATTGCTGTACTGAACGCAACTTCAATTTGATCATTTTCCCAGCGAGATAATTTTGATTCGGAACAAATACCTTTGCAAGCTTCTTTTTGTGTAATACCTTGTTCTAAACGTAATTCTTTAAATTCATGACCGTACATTTTTTACCTCGAAATTTAACTTGCAGATCTGCAAGAGATTTATTTTTAAGTATTATCTCATCATATACTCTTATCAACAAATTTAATTGATGGGAGATAATTAAATGCTATTTAGGTATTCAAATAAATTCAAGTTTATCTTGATGATTGTCTTAGGTTTGATTGCCAGTTTTCAAAATATTATTATGGCCAACATTGTTCAAACTCTGACTAATATTGCTAGCAATAAGAGCTGGGATAAGATTACACAGTTTTTAGTCGTGATTGTAACCGCCTTAACTGTTACATTAGTTGCGAGTTTATCATTTAATCGCTTAAAAACAACTATTATTAAAGAGGTAAATATTTATCTTAGAACTCGTATTTTTGGTGGTATGTTAGAAGAAGACAAAGATAAAAATAATAATAGCTTAGGATTTCTAACTAATGATTTTAAATTGCTAGAAACTAATCGTTTTGATGCGCAGATTGAAATTATTATGCAAAGTTTTTCTTTGATCTTAGCCCTAGGATATGCTCTAGCTGTTAATTGGTTAATTACTCTTTTATTCTTATTTGGTTCTTTTGTTCCGATGTTTGTTTCCAATATTTTTCAAAAACCAATTCAAGAATCTTCTGAAAAGTGGACTAAGGCAAATAGTAGATATGTTAATCAAACAAAGAATTTTTTGGCTGGTGTTGAAACTCTAAAGCTATATGGTGGTCAAAGGCAAGCAGTATTGAAGAATAAGCAAACTGTAGCAAGATTAGAACAAGAATTAAGCAGAATGAATTTATTGAATCTTGATACTAATTCATGGATCAACTTTATTGCACATATCATTACTTTTTTGATGCCATTCTTATTTGGAATATATTTAGTTGTAAAAAGACAAACAACTTTAGGAGCATTGTTTGCTATTGTGCAACTTGCCAATTCTTTTGTAAATCCAATTTTATACATTTTAGATGATCGAAATAAGCTAGCTACTACTAAAAAAATAGTTGAGAATGTAGATCACTTTTTAAATAATGAAAAAGATCATAAAGGTAGCAAAACAGTACGTTTGCAGGATTTGAGTATAGAAAATTTAACTTTAAAGAGGGATGGAAAGCAGTTAGCTACTGGGGTTAATATAGAGATTAAATCAGGAGAGAAGATTGCGATTATTGGACCGTCTGGAACCGGAAAATCAACCTTGTTACAATTTTTATTATATGGAAAATATGGACAAGCAAAAGAAATTAAACTAAACGGCAAAAAGACAAATGCAGGTAACTTTTCGGGCTTGTTTTCATATGCAAGTCAAGCACCAGTGATTTTTGCTGATAGTTTGTTGTTTAATCTAACTTTAGGAGAAAGTATTTCCTGGGAAAAGGTAGAGAAAATTTGCAATAAGTTAGATTTGAAAAATCTCATTAAAGAAAAAGGACTCAATTATCAATTGGGTGAAGAAGCAGATAAATTGTCGGGTGGACAGCTAGCGCGGATTGAATTAGCAAGGGCAATTTTGATGGCTCGTCCTGTTTTATTACTTGACGAGATTAATGCTTCTCTTGATAAAAAAACGTCTGAGCTTATTCATCAGTACTTATTAAATTCAAACCTAACTTTTATTGAAGTGATTCATCATTATGAAAAAGATGATTTAAATAGATACGACAAAATATTAGATTTAGAGGACTATATTTAATGAATTGGAAAAAAATATTTTTAATTATAATCATTACTGCCGTAATTGTAGGCGGAGGGATAGTAATGTTTAATAGGACAAATAAAAAAATAGTAAATTACGCTTATTCTTTTAATAAATTTAATAAGGTAAGTGTAGATATTCCAACAGGAGATATAATTTTTAAAACTAGTAGTAAATATAGTGTTAGTTATTCTGGCTTAGAAAAAATTGCTCCTGACGTTAAAGTAAAGAACGGAAATTTAAAGATTTCATTTTCTAAAGTTGGTGTTCATGTAAATGTGTTTAATCTTAAGCAGTTAAATTCTAAAATTATAATTGAAATGCCAAAAGAAGAGTTGACTGATTTAAATATTGAGAGTGCAAATGGCAATGTCAGTGCTGATTATTTGGCAACTAAGAATGGAGATATTGATTTAGCCAATGGAAATATTTCTATTAAAGAATTAAAGACACGAAAAGGAGTCAGTTTTGATACCGCTAAGGGAAACATTGAGGTTAATAAATGTAATGCAAGTGGATATGATTTAGATACTTCTTTGGGTAAAATTACGGTTGGTGGCAAAAAGCGGGGAGATTCTTTTGAGAATAACAGTAACACTGAAAATGTATTAGAAGCCAATACATCTCTAGGAAGTATTAAAGTAAATTAAATACAAAAAAACGAGGTCATGATGACCTCGTTTTTATTAGTTCTTCTTTACTTCACGCTTAATATAGTAGTTCAAAATAAATGGTGAAAGAACTGTGGTAATAATAATTACCAAAATCAAACTTGAATAAATGTCTTCTGGGAATAAGTGATGAGTAATTCCAATTTGTGCTACAATCAGCGCTACTTCACCACGTGATACCATCCCTGCTCCGACAATATTTCCTTCATTCTTGGTAAAACCAAATAATTCACTTGAATATTTACCAGCCCAGAATTTCGATAATACGGCTAGGATAGTCATAACAATAATGAACCAGATATCTTTGATAAAGCTAGCAAATGTCATGGATAGTCCAATATTTACAAAGAAAACAGGGATAAAAATGGAGTAACCAATTGCACTAACAGAAGATTGGACTTCCTTATATTGTGGAGTTTGTCTAATTGCTAAACCACCAAAGAATGCTCCAACAACAGCACTTAAGCCTACAAAATCTGCTGCCCAGGCCATTAAGAGGGCTAGAACTAGGGAGCCTATAACTACTGCATAATCGACTTCCACTTTTTCAGCTAGTTTCATAAAATGTGGTGCAATGAATTTGAAGACAACCCAAACGGCAACAAAGTATATTACTTCAATAAGTAAATTGAGGAAAAAGTTATTCGTTAAACCACTTTTTCCACCTTCATGACTAAAAGTAGTAAATAAACTTAAAACAATAACTGCTAAGATATCATCAACAACTGCTGCTCCTAAGATAGCAGTACCAGCACGAGTATGGATTTGGTTAGCTTCTTGTAAAACTACAACGGAAATTGAAACACTAGTAGCGGCAAAAACAATTCCGATGAATAGTGCTTCGAGGAACTGCATCCCAAATAAGTAACTGGCTATCCCCGTGAAAAATACAGGTAAAACAACCCCGATGCCAGCGACAGTAAAACTTAATTTAAAATACTTCTTTAATAAGTCTAAATCACTCTCTAAACCAGCTAAAAACATTAATAGAATTACTCCAAACTCTGAAAAGAGGGAGACAATTTCATTTGGCTTAACCCAGCCTAGAATTGCCGGTCCGAGTAAAATTCCTGATAATAATTGTCCAATAACTGCTGGCATATTAAGACGTGAAAATAATTGTCCTAATAACGTTGTAGCCAGCAGAATTAAAATTAATTCTCCTAAAAAGTGCATTTTCTTCCAGCTTTCTATAACTTTGTGACAAAATAAAAAAACTTTCAAGCACTTATTGACCCAAATAAGCAAATCTTGAAAGTTTTTATAAAACCCAACCACTAATAAAAATATTTAACTAAAAATTAGTTTAGCTAAAAATATGGTTAGTTGCAAATTAAGTTATTATTTTTCTAGTCCTGTTTGTTTAGGATTAGTTGGCTTAGTTTTAGCAAGAAGAGCTAATAAAATGGTGATTAAATCAACTACTTCTTGTAAAATTGCTCCCCAAAATGCTGGAATTATACCTGTGAAGGCGATTAATTCAATCAAGATAACAATACAAATAGCCGTAATAATATCAACGTGTGCTACTTTCATTGTGTGCTTAGAGATAGCAACAGCATCATTAACTTTAGAAATGTCGTTAACCATAATAACAGCATCCGCACTTTCACTAGCTGCAGTTGCTCCTTTAGCACCCATAGCGATACCAACATCAGCAGCCATTAAACTTGGTGCATCATTAACACCGTCACCCACCATTGCAACCGGTCTTAAGTCAGGTTTAACATCTCTAATGGCTTGAATCTTTTGAGCTGGAAGTAAGTCTGCATGAACTTCGCTTTCTTTAATTCCAGCTTCTTTGGCAACTTTATCAGCGACAGATCTACGGTCCCCAGTTAACATCATGATTTGCTTTACACCTTGACGACGCAAACGAGCAATTGTTTCTGGTGTATTCTTTCTAATTTGATCTTGGAAAGTAATATATCCAGCGAACTTATTATCAATTGAAACAAAGACAGCAGTTGATTGAACAGTGATTTTTTCTTGATCCGGATCAACATAAGAAAGCTTACCAACTTTAACTAATTTACCGTCTACTTCACCGCTAACTCCTTTAGCAGTAGCTTCTTTTAAGTTGGTAACTGGCTTAATTAAATCCTTATTGGTACTTTTAACTAATGAAGTAGCAATAACATGACTCGATTGTTGTTCAACGCTAGCTGCCAAGCTTTGTAACTCTTCTTTTGAAATAGAACTATTTTCTGGTAAAACAACTTGATCAATAACTAGTTGATTTTCAGTTAAGGTTCCAGTTTTATCAAAAGCAAAAGTTAAGGTACGGGATAACTTTTCAAGAGTGGTACCAGATTTAACAATAATGTGGCTTCTTGACATTGAGCTCATTCCTGAAACCATTGCTACTGGTGCCGCAATTAGCAATGGGCAAGGAGAGGCAACAACCATAACTTGAGCAAAACGTAAAAAGTGTGCTTGCCAGCCAAGAGCTGGATTAGTTACAGCTGAGGTAATCATAGCAGCAATACCAATGATTAAAGAAACAATAGTGAATGGTACAGCGTAGCGATCAGCCATTTTAACAAATTTAGCTGGTTTAGCTTCAGAAGATTTAACCAAAGCAACAATTGACTGATATTCAGAATCTTTAGCAGCCTTAGTAACTTTCATTTCTACAGCTGCATCCCCATTAATTGATCCTGACATTAAATCATCGCCAACTTTTTTATCAACAGGAACTGATTCACCTGTCAAAGAAGATTGGTCAAAACTAGAGTTTCCCTTAATAATTTCTCCATCGACAGGCACCTGACTACCAGGCTTAATTAAAACGATATCGCCAATTTTTAACTCATCAACTTTAACCTCTACAATTTTACCGTCGACTAACTTATCAGCAATTCTTGGAGAATTTTTTAGTAAAGAGCGTAATTCTTTATCAGCTTGACTTGTAGCGTAATCTTCAAGTGATTCACCACCAGTCAACATGATTAAAATCATCCAAGCAGCCCAGTAATCGCCGACAATCATTGTTGAAACAACAGCGATGATTGCCAAGATATCTACGCCCCAACGACCAGATTCAAGGGTTTCAATCATTTCTCGAAGCATGGTAATAGCCATAAAAATTCCGAAGATATCAATTAAGATACCGGAAATTGGCCACCCACCAATCTTAGGTGCTCCACATAGGAAGTCTAAGATTGCTGCAACAACACCAATCCCAAGGATTGTGAAAAATTTCCATTGATTTCTCATTAGCTTTCCCTCCAACTAATTTAATCAATAATACTAAAACATTACTATTATACAACTTAACTTATTGAATTTAAGTTATTGGGTTTTCTTTCTGTAAAGTTTTCTTAGTAATGTTGTATTTTTCCTCAATTGAATGAGTTACATAATTAAAGGCCTTAATCCATTCTCGCCTAGTCAGCAATCCCTGAAAAATATTATTGTCATTTACAACTGGAATAAAAGGATTATCAACTAGAAGATGGAGCTGCGTCTCAAGATTAGTGCGGGCAAAGTTAATTGTTTCAAATTTTGTCTGTATTACATCTTTAACTTTTAAGTCCGATAGAGGTTCAATCACAATATTATCAGGCGTCAGCATCGTGTCTGTAATCATCGATAAGCTGATTAAGCCAACTACTTTTTGCTCTTTATCCAAAACTGGAATTTTTGAATATTTCATTTTAGTAAGAACTAAAAAAGCATGGTAGAGTGGGTTTTCGTCTTCCACAAATGCAATCCTAGAAGCAGGAATAATAAATGAACCTGCTTTTTCTGCAATCAAAGACTGAATCACTGGTGAAAACATAATAATCCTTCCTAAGTTAATTGAATTTATTACTTTGTATTCTATTATCATTATATGAAAGTCTCGAAAATAAGCCCACAAAAAAATCCGCGCTGGGAAAGACGCGGATTTCAAAATATATAAGTATAGGATCAGTCAAAGACTGATAAATGTATTCAATCTACTTGGAGGAGTAAGAATGAAAATAAAAAGTTGGATGTTAATGCTAATAGCGATGGGGTTTTGTCTTCCCCGTTGCTATGGTTTATATATTAGAATGAAAATGTGAACAAATTGTGACGTTTTTTATTAAAAAAGTTAAATTTGATTAAGAAGTTGGAAATGAATTATAAACTTGCACCCCAAAGATTATTTTCTAGCTCGTTTAGAGAGAGGAGTTTATTCCATAGTTTTTCTTCTTGCGAAGTAAATGTGATATTATCGGAAAACTTTACAACAGGGGCGTGATTAAAAAAATATTGCAGTTGACCTGTGAAAGCAACCCCATTGCTAGATTTAATTGTGTTTAGACTATCTGTAAGGAAGTTAGTAAATTCTGAATGAGGATTTGTATTATTAAGTGAGTTAACTAACTCAGACATTATTGTAATAATTTCATCTTTAGAAACCATCTTTTTCACCTTCTGGATCTTTCGATAAATTTAGAAATGATTTTCTGTAAGATAATCGTATTATGGAAGCATACTTTATACAATTTTTTTGAAAAATATAAAATTGGTATACCACTAACATTAAAATGTGATCTTAACACGTAAACTTCTTATGCATTAGCTGTATGAATACTAAGATATATTTGGAAAAATAATTGAAATTTATAATTGGTATGATAAAATTTAATTAGATGAAGGCGCTTTCCAAAAAAATAAAAATTTTTTTCTAAACTTGGAGGTAAACATCATGAAAAAGGGTAAATTATTCTTAGCAACAGCATTTATTCCTGTTATGACAGGAGCTGCCTTATACTTTAGTAGTAATACGGCTTCTGCTGCTACTCCTGGCTGGTATGATCCTATGCCGTGGGGATCTAATGTGGAATGCAGAAAGGGCTACTCGTATGGACCAGCTACACTAAAAAATGGTAAATGTAGAGTTAACTGGGGCGGTGTAGTAAGTAGCACTATTAATAATATGGCTAATAGTGTTGCTACGGGATTTATTAGTGGTGGTAGAGGATGGCCAAGATAGTATGGAATCAGAAGTTAAACAAGCAATTGTATTACTTAAAAACTTAGAATATCAACTAAAACATGAACCATATGGTGATTTGAATACATTCACTAATTTTACTGAACTATATCAAGTCATTGATGAAACATTATTTGATTTACAAAATAAAAAGTATGAGGGAATAACTTTATCTATTCGAGTCGGAAAAACGATGAGTTATATCAATGATGCTCTTGCTTTTAGAGGATTGCGTTTTTCTAAAAAACAATCTGAAGCATGGAATTTATTTTTGCATCCAACGGATAAAAATTTGCAAAAAAACGAAATAATATTTAAATTAATTAATCAATTTGGTGTTTGGTAATTAAATGAGTATCCAAGAATATATCAGCTTACTTGAAGCATTTAAACTAAGTTTAGCTGATAATAAGTCACCTGAGAAAATTCAAGTTATTGAGCAAATAAACAAAACAATTACTAATTTAAAAACAGGAAAATATCATGCAGTTGCTTTGACTTCCGAACTATTTAATGTTGTTAGTCTAGTTGAAAATTCGATGGCATTAAATGAATTTAAGTTAAATGATTTTCAAAGCAAGATCTGGAATCAATTAAGAAATTCAGTTTATGCTAGATATACTCAAGATAAAAATGCATTAGACTTTATCCATTGGGGATAAATGAACAGACAATTAAAAGAGGTATCCAAATGTGAAAGGAACCTTTTTTTTGTTTTTATTGCAAAAGAAAAAACCTATGCTGGGAAGTGCATAGGTTCTTTCAAAGATAGATAATCAGCGTTAAGCTGATCTTGTTATTATTCAATCTACTTGGAGGAGTAAGAATGAAAATAAAAAGTTGGATGTTAATGCTAATAGCAATGGATCATAAGTAATCCACTACTACAATTTATATATTATAGTACAAAACCAAAAGAAATATAAGAGAGATGCTCATTTTTTATTTTCGGTAGCAAGGAAAGGATTCAGGTATAATATCGAATTGAGAAAATTATTTATTAGGTAGGGAAAGCTAATGAAGAAATTTTTAAAGATTTTATTTAAGTTGGTTTTGATTCTCGGAATTGCTGCAGGAGCGGCATACGGAGGATATTATGGTTATCAACAATACCAAAAACGGGAGCAGGCAAAAGCTACTTTTACTTCTAGACCTGATGTAGAAAAAGCAAAAGATGGAACAAGTATTAGTCCTGGTCATCATAATTTGGCTTATTTCAAACGCCAATTAAATGAAAAATATCCTGATGTTTATAGTGCAGC
Source organism: uncultured Lactobacillus sp. (assembly GCA_947641735.1). Classification (GTDB taxonomy): domain Bacteria; phylum Bacillota; class Bacilli; order Lactobacillales; family Lactobacillaceae; genus Lactobacillus. Next base: position 3,952 of record CANRQR010000006.1, on the reverse strand, counting down.
TTATGAAACGCCACGTGCAAGTAAAATTGGCAGTAGTGTAGTAATACCAGGCCAAGTTGTAACGCCAAGTTATGATTTTAATAAAAAGAAGATTACTGATGCAGATTCAATGACTCCGCAAGGCCTAACTGTAGCGGGAAAATATTTATTAATTTCGGCTTACGATTCAACTCATAATCATCGCTCGGTCATTTATTGTTTAGATAAAAAAACGGGAAAATATTTAAAGACTATTCAAGTTCCGGGAGCACCTCATTTAGGAGGGGTTGCTTATGATCCAATTGCTAAAAATATTTGGGTAACGGGTAGTCAAGATGATTCATCGGCACTAATGTCTTTTTCGTTAAAGAAATTGGAAAAGTATAGTTATAATAAGAAAAAGCAACCTATTAAATATGATAATGTAATTTCTTTACCAACAATTGAAAGAGCATCTTGTGTAACTTATTATGATAATCAATTATTTGTTGGCTTTTTTAATACTGATGGACAAGGGCAAATTGCTAGCTATCCTATTGCTCGTTCGGGAAATTTTAAAGGAACAATTACTAGTGATCAAATCAAAGCAGTAACAGGCCAAGTATCTTGGGCCTTAGGTTCAGGAAGTGCTTCAATGGACCGACAGATTCAAGGAATTGCATTTTATCAGAATTGGATTATTTTAAGTCAATCCTATGGAAGCAAAGATTCTAAGTTGTATTTTTTCCCAATTTCAGCTTTGAATAACTTAGATGAAGGAAATGCGGAAAAAGTTGTTATTATGCCGCCATATCTAGAACAAATTTATGTTCAAAATGGGCAGCTACTGATGTTATTTGAATCAGGATCAAAAGCATATGCGCGTGATCAAATAATGATTGTTGACCGAATTCTATCGGCGAATATAAATGCCTTATTAGGGGGTTAAAAATGATTAAGAAAATATCTTTTTGGGTACGATTAGCAGGTTGGAGTGGTTTGATATCCGGTAGTAGTGTGTTGGTCTTGTATCAATATACACACAATATTATGTTCTTAATAAATTTAATTACAATTATCTTATTTTCAGCATATGCTCTTGCTACTGCTAATGATAAAAGGTGGACAAATACTGATTGGCTTTTACGAGTTATTTTAATAGTGTTGGTATTTGTTTCAATTCTACCGACAATTTTCTTAGGGATAGGTTATTTTATCGAAAGAAAACGTAACCAACATTAGTGAACTATCCATAACTACGGCTATTTTTGGTATAATTACTTCAGTTCATGCTATTTTTCTAAGAAATAGTAAAAATCATAACCTATTTTATAACATTGTTGTAAAATTTAGAAAAAAGATTACGAGGTGTAAGCATGGCAGAAGATAAAGATAAACAAAGCAATACAAAGAAAAAAGAGGTAGGCTTGTTTATTGCTAAAACTCTCTTTTACTTTGCAGTGCTTGTAGTGCTAGTTTACTTGTATTCATATAGTGGCATTGGAGCTGCAAAATTTATTTATAAAGATTTCTAAAACTGAAAGGGTCGCATTAAATGATTAAAGATGTAATCAAGACAATCGATCAAATTGCTACTGAAGATCCACAACGGATCGCTTATGATTATCTTGGCGAAACTAATACTTATGGAGATCTAAAGGCTAGATCAGATGCATATGCAGCTAAGATCAACGAACTAGATCTTCCTGAAAAAGCTCCAGTAATGATTTGGGGTGGTCAAAACTTTGAAATGATTGCTAGTTTTATTGGTGCTGTTAAAGCAGGACATGCTTACATTCCGATTGCTAGTTATTCTAATAGCGAACGTTTATTGATGATTCAAGAAGTTTCTGAAGCTCCTTTGGTAATTGCAATTGATAAACTTCCTATTGAAATGGATAATATCAAAGTTTTAACTCCTGAAGAAGTTTCTGATAATCATCCAGAAATTGATCAAAGTAAGTTTGTAAGTGGGGATGACAATTTTTACATTATCTTTACCTCAGGGACAACAGGTAAGCCTAAGGGTGTACAAATTAGTCATGATAATCTGCTTAGTTTTGTAAATTGGGAGTTAAATGACTTTTCACTTCCAGAACATCCTAGCTTCTTAGCTCAAGCACCATATTCTTTTGACTTATCTGTAATGAGTTTATATCCTGCTTTAACTGCCGGTGGTAAGTTAGTAGTTTTACCTCATGATGTAACTGAAAATATCGGGCAGCTTTTCAAAACTTTACCTCAATTAAAATTCAATGTTTGGGTTTCAACTCCATCATTTGTAGAAATGAGTTTCTTAGATCCTACTTTTGATGCTAAGCATCATCCTGAATTAACTCACTTCTTATTCTGTGGTGAAGAATTAAGTCATAAGACAGCTAAAATGCTTAAGATGAAATTCCCAGATAGCCATATCTTTAATACCTATGGCCCTACTGAAACAACTGTTGCTGTTACTCAGGTAGAAATTACTGATGAAATTTTAAATAAGTATGATCGATTGCCAATTGGTGTTTCTAAAGATGACACAAAGATTTCAATTGATACTTCCAAGGGTGAAGAAGATAACCAAGGCGAAGTTGTTATTGAAGGTCCAAGTGTCTCTAAGGGATACTTAAATAATCCAGAAAAGACTGAGGCTGCTTTCTTTAAAGAAAGTGAACATGGAAGTTATCGTACTGGTGACTTAGGATTTTTAGATGGCGACATGCTTTTCTACCGTGGAAGAATTGATTTTCAGGTTAAGTTTAATGGTTATCGAATTGAACTTGAAGAAATTAACTTCTATCTTGCTAAGAATCCATTAGTGCGTTATGGCGTTGTTGCTCCAAAATACAATAAGGATCATAAAGTTCAACAACTAGTTGCTGTAGTAGAATTAGCAGACGGTGTACGTGAGAAGTATACTGATGCTGAACTAACTAAGAAATTACGCGAATCATTAAGTCAAGATATTATGCCATATATGCTTCCTCAACGCTTTATCTACCGTGATGAAATGCCAATCTCTCAAAACGGTAAAGTAGATATTAAACAAGTAATTAAGGAGGTAAATAACGCGTGATCAATATTCAACCCTATAGTAATCCGCGTTACTTTGTTATTCTTTTTATTGCGCTTTTGCCATTAATTATTGGTTTATATCATGGACGGCGCTTTAAAACATACGAAGCTTTCGTTTCCTTACTATTCTTGTTTTTAATGTTTAATGGTAAAGACTGGCTACAGGGAGTTCAATTAATTGGATACATCATTTTCCAATTTATAGTTACTTTTGCTTATCAAAAATATGTTAATTCTGGAAGGAATAAAACCTCTGTCTTTTGTTTAGCAGTTATCCTAGCAATTTTGCCACTAGCGGCAGTAAAGATTGCACCATTAGTACCAAATAAAACTGCTGATTTGATTGGATTTTTCGGAATTTCATATTTAACTTTCAAAACAGTACAAGTTATTATGGAACTTCGTGATAAAACAATTAAGAAAGTTGATCCAATTACTTATGCAAGGTTTTTACTTTTCTTCCCAACTATTTCATCAGGTCCTATTGACCGCTATCGAAGATTTAAAGAAGATTACGATAAAGCCCCTGAAAGAGATAAGTATATTGAAAATTTAAAGTTTGGTACAAGATATATTTTTCAAGGATTCTTATATAAATTTATTATTGGATATGTATTTGGTACCTTATGGCTTCCTCAATTAGCTAAAGATGCAATTTTTTATGGGCAAGCTAATGGGGGATTACGCTTATCTTGGGCTCTGCTTGGTTATATGTACTGCTACAGTATGTATTTATTCTTTGACTTTGCAGGATACTCCTTGTTTGCGGTAGGTACGTCATATTTTATGGGAATTAGAACTCCTATGAACTTTAATAAACCATTTATTTCTCAAAATATTAAAGATTTCTGGAATAGATGGCACATGACTCTATCCTTCTGGTTCCGTGATTTTATCTTTATGCGTTTTACATTCTTTGCAATGAAGCATA
>CANRQR010000005.1 GCA_947641735.1 uncultured Lactobacillus sp. | reverse complement strand
ATATTTTGAACCATTAACCTTAGAAGATGTATTGAATGTTTGTGATTTGGAAAAGCCCGAAGGTGTAATTGTTCAGTTTGGAGGACAAACTTCAATTAATTTAGCTGCTGGATTACAAGATCATGGAATTAAAATCTTGGGAACTAGTGTTAAAGATCTTAACCGTGCAGAAGATCGTGAACTATTCGATCAAATAATTAAGAAACTTAAATTAAATCAACCCAAGGGCTTAACAGCAACAACACATGAGGGAGTTATTAAAGCAGCTGAAGAGTTAGGATATCCGGTCTTGGTTCGTCCAAGTTATGTGCTTGGCGGAAAGGCAATGGAAATTGTTTATAGCAAAGGTGAGCTTGAAGAATATTTGCATGATCATGTAGATATTGCGGCTGATCACCCAATTTTAGTTGATGATTATTTAGACGGTCGTGAATGCGATGTTGATGCAATTTGCGATGGCAAAGATGTCCTTTTGCCAGGAATTATGGAGCATATTGAGCATGCTGGTGTTCACTCAGGTGACTCAATGGCTGTATATCCTCCACAAACATTTACTGATGACGTCAAAGAGAAAATTATGGACGTTACTCGAAAATTGGCACTTACTCTTAACTGTGTTGGAATTATGAATATTCAGTTTATTGTAAGAAATGGCGAAGTTTATGTAATTGAAGTAAACCCTCGTGCAAGTAGAACAGTACCATTTTTGAGTAAAATAACTGGAATTGAAATGGCGCAAGTTGCAACTAAAGTAATTATGGGAGAAAGTCTAAAAGAGCAAGGCTATAGCGATGGCCTTGCACCAGAACCAGAAATGATTAGTGTTAAGGCGCCAGTCTTTAGTTTTAGCAAGTTAGCTGACGTAGACTCATATCTTGGGCCAGAGATGAAGTCAACTGGTGAAGTAATGGGAAGCGACCATACTTTTGCTAAAGCACTATACAAGGCATTTGCCGGAGCTAAAATGCAGCTACCTGAAAATGGAAATGTTTTATTGACAATTGAAGATAGAGATAAAGAGAAGATTTTACCAATCGCTAAGCGTTTTGCTAGAATTGGCTATCGAATTTTTGCAACAAAAGGGACAGCGGACTTCTTAAAGAATAATGGGTTACATGTTGATCTTGTAACTAAAGTTCATGAAAACGAAAATGCAGATGACAATATCTTAAATGAATTAAGAGAGGGAAGAATTGACTTAGTGATTAATACCATGGGTCATGATATTGAAAAGAATTCTGATGGTTTTATTATCAGACAAATGGCTATTCAACAGAATGTTCCATTACTAACAGCTCTTGATACAGCTGCCGCACTCTTAACATCTCTTGAAAACAGATCATTTGCAACAGACGCTTTAAAATAGTAGAAATAATCCCTGATTGAGGAAAAAAGACAATGGTAAAAGAAATTTGGGATAAGCCTGCAATGCAACGAGCTATTGTGAGGATTACATATGAAATTATTGAGAGATATAAGGGAGTAGAGGATCTGGTTTTAGTTGGAATCAAAACTCGTGGGGTTTATTTAGCACGTAGAATTGGAGACCGACTTGAAGAAATTGAGAAGAAGATTGTGCCAGTAGGTGAACTAGATATAACCTCTTATCGAGATGATCGTAGAGTTGATATTAATCAAGAAAAGATTTCAAACTTAGAACCAGAAAATTTAAATATTACTAATAAACATGTTGTATTAGTAGATGATGTTCTTTATACCGGAAGAACTATTCGGGCTGCGATGGATGCTTTGATTGCAACTGGACGTCCAAAGTCAATTGCAGTTGCGGTTTTGGTGGATCGAGGACATCGGGAATTACCAATTAAGGCAGATTTTGTTGGAAAGAACATTCCAACAGCCTTGAGCGAACAAGTAGCGGTTAATGTTAAAGAAATCGATGGTATTGATAGTGTTGAGCTAATTAAATTAAAGTAGAAAAAAATGTATCATTCTGAAAAATCAGATGATACATTTTTTTTGCTCTATTATTCTATTACTTTTGCGCCTAAGGAATTTTTAAAATGATCCAAGGCCCATTCCTGACCATGTTCAGTAAAGGTAGTAACACCTCTACTTGGAATAGTTAAATCATAGTTTAAATTATAGGCAGTCATAGCCGTATGAAGAACACAAATGTCTGTACATACCCCAGTTAGCCATAAATCGTTAATTTTACGTTCACGTAAGTAATTATCGAGATTAGTATTTTGGAAAGAAGAATAGCGATTTTTGTTAAATTTATATACTCGGTCACTAGACTTGTGAGCTTCATACCAATCTTTTAACTTACCGTATAACTCTTGTCCTGGTGTACCAACAATATTATGTGGTGGGAAGAGTTTATATTCCGGACTAAATGTATCACCGGTATGTCCATCAGTTGGAAAAATTACATAGTCTCCATTATCATAAAATTTATTTGCTAATTCGATTAAATAATCTTCCAAAGCTTGAGCCGGTTTTCCACAGGTAAGAGAACCATTATCTGCAATAAAGTCATTGGTGTAGTCAATAATTAATAGTGCTTTTTTCATATTTTGTCCTTAAAAATTAAAATTATCCCGAATTACGTAAACCAGAAGTTACACCATTAATGGTAATTGGTAAAATGCTTTCGTAAACGCCAGCAATATCGTCGACCCGATCACGTTTGATCATTTCAACTTGAATGTAGTTAAGAATGTTAAAGTATGGCATCCGGTAATTCAAGCTCATTTGAAGGCTTGGATTATCAGCCAACAGCTCCTGATTACCCTCAATTTGAAGGATAACTTCTTTAGTAAGTTTCCATTCTTGGTAGATAGTGTCAAAGACTTTTTTAGTGTCTTCATCTTCACATAAGTCCGCATATTGCTTAGCAATATTCATGTTAGACTTTGATAAAACCATATCTACGTTAGAAAGTAGAGAATGGAAGAATGGCCAGCCCTGATACATCTTTTGTAAAGTATCTAAGTTGTGAGAATCAGCATCGATAAAGTGCTTAAAGGCAGATCCAACTCCATACCAACCTGGAAACATAATTCGACTTTGTGACCAAGAGAATACCCATGGAATAGCTCTTAACCCTGAAAAGTCAGTGATTTTCTTCCTTGCAGCTGGGCGAGAGCCAATATTCAAGTTGGAAATTTGCTTAATTGGGGTAGCTTGCAAGAAGTAGTCAAGAAAGGCAGGCGTTTCAAAAACTAATTTGCGGTAAACTTTATTGCTATCAAGTACAATCTTATCCATTGAAGCACGGAATTCGCCAATGTCGTCTTCGCTTACGATTTGTTTAGAAACAATTCGATCGATTGTTGCTGAAGCGAGCATTTCTAAGTTGTAGTAAGCAGTATCCCGATTACCATATTTATTTTGAATAATTTCGCCTTGTTCAGTCATTCTAATTCGGTCATTGATTGAGCCGAAAGGTTGAGCAGTAATAGCTTCATATGAAGGACCGCCCCCTCGACCAACAGTTCCGCCGCGTCCGTGCATGAAAGTAATGTTAACACCTAATTTTTTGCCCATAGCAGTTAAGTCTTTTTGAGCTTTATAAAGGTTCCAGCAAGAAGCTAAGTAGCCACCATCTTTGTTAGAGTCAGAATAACCAAGCATGATTTCTTGATAATCATTTTGAGAAGCGAGCCATTTTTTAACAATATCTAAGTTCAAAAACTCTTTCATGATTTCACGAGAGTTTTCCAAGTCTTCAACTGTTTCAAATAATGGAACTACTTGAATACGGGCTCCTTGGTTATCTAAAAGATCATATTCTTTAAGCATAATTGCTTGCTCTAAGAGATCAGATACACTTTCAGTATGAGAAATAATATGCTGCTTAATAACATCTTCACCAATACGATCTTTAAGTTGACGTGCAGTCTTGTAGATCTTCAATTCTTTTTGAAGTAATTCAGATTTAGGCTTATTATTAGCGTGCAAATTACGTGGATCATTATTTAGTTCGTTAAGTAAAACCTTAATCTTGTCTTTTTCTGGCAATTCACTATAATTGTCACAAATTCCAGCACTCTTGAGTAATTCGGCAACACATGCTTCATTTACACTAGAATCTTGACGCATGTCAATTGTTGCCAAATGGAAGCCAAAAATATCAATTGCTTCTAAAAGCTCAGTGAAGAAGCTTCTAATAACTGCTTGGTCATGGTCTTGTTCAAGTGATTCTTTAATCGTAATTAAATCTGCTTTAAAATCTTGAGGATCATTATAAACAGGGATCTTATCTAAATTCTCTAAGTCGCGCTTTTTAACGAAGCTATTCTTATCAGCTGTACCCAAAAGTTGATATTCAGTGTGAAGTAATCTACTTTCAATATAGTAGAAGGCACGGCGATAAGGTTCATTTGTTCTAAATGGTGAGTCATCATTTGAAAGCTGTGAAAGTCTTTCAACAGCCGGGGAAGTCTTCATGTAAGATGTGGACATTGAAATAGTACGGTAAAGTTTATTGAGCTTTTTAATATAATATTCAAAAATTACCTGGCTTTGTAAACTTGCACTTAATTTTAAGGTATCAGCTGTTACATAAGGATTACCGTCACGGTCACCGCCGATCCACATCCCCATAGTGATTGGAGTTGCACCTTTGAGATCTAAGTTATGTTTCTCAGCTAATTCTTGGTAGCGGGCAGTAAACTTAGTAATTGCAGGAATCAAAGCTTTAGGATAGTAGGCTAAAACATTGGTAATTTCGTTAGATACTTGTAGTTTGTGACTACGAATAATATCTGTCTGCATTAAAATTTCAATGTAAGCACGGAGTTTTTCAGTCCATTCAGCTTGATTGATTGTTCCATTCTTAACTTCACGGTAGCTACGCAATAAGTTGTGGATTTGATCAGTTAGTTCAAGAACAGTCTTTCTTTGCACTTGAGTAGGGTGCGCGGTTAAAACTGGAACAACATTAACATGTTTCAGTATTTCACTAGCATTTTCTTTTTGAGCAACTAAGTCGATAGTATCTTCAAGCTTACCAAGATAATCCTGATCAGTATTATTGAGTAAGTTAACCTCGCTAGCTAATTCTACATCTTCAGAAATATTTACTAATAAAGGTAAAGTTGCAAAATAACGAGCAACAACAATCATTTCTTGATTTGTTAAGTTAGCAATTCGCTTTTCAAGGGTATCGTAATCTTTTTGAGCAGAAATTTTGATTAAGTCTTGAATTTTATTAAAAATTACATCCCCACTTAATTGACGCGTACTTTCGTTAAGTAGGTTGGTCAAAATTTTAACTTCTTCAGCAACCATTGCATGATCACTGCTATTTTCTAACTTCTTGATGGACATTAAAATGATTCCTCCTTTTTTGTGAAAGATTTAACATAAGGATATCACAGATTTTTATGTTTGAATATTAGTTTGAAACATAATTTTTTTGAGCTTTTTCAAACATTGTTAAAACCTTTCTAGCTGAGTTTTCAATCGAAAGAGATTTGGCATAGTTTTGATAGTTCGCACTCATTGTTTTTAAGTCTTGAGGATGGGTAATCCAGTAATCAATTCTCTTTGCTAAAATTTGGCTATTGCCAGCTGGAAAACGATTTTTTGGACTTAAAGCATAAGCGCTAGTTGAAGAAAGCGGACTTTCCGCAATTACTGGCACACAACCAGTAGCGAAAGCTTCCATGCAAGCCATCCCTTCAACTTCGACATTTGCACAATGAACAACAATACTTGATTGATTCATTATATGTTTTAGTTCATCTCTATTATAAAAAGCAAGATGAGCGTTGACGTTTAGTTTATGACAGAGATCGATATATTCAGACTTGAGTGGACCTTTACCGGCTAAAATAAGATGAATTTTATCTTTATATTTACTAAGTGAAATAGCTTTAATTAGAGTCTTTTGATCTTTTTCATTAGAAAAACGCCCAACTGAAAGAATCGTAAAGGAATTCGACTTAAGATTTCTTTGATTCTCCTCTAAGTAATAATTGCTAATTCCGTTTGAAATAACAACTAACTTAGACCTAAAATTATATTTTTGTAGCCTTTGTTTAACCTTGGTGGTTGGACATTGTAAATAATTGCAGTAGTTAAAAGTTGTATCACGAAAAATCTTCATGAAAGTAGAATTGATACTATGATGATCTAAGATAGGTACAGAGGCAGTTAAGTTCTCGGGATAAAGATGAAAAGTTCCAGTAATTGGCTTTTTCAGCTCTTTAGCAATTTTGCCTGCGTATGAGCAGACAGGAAAGGGATCTTCCAAGTGAACTAAATCTGCCCATTTAACAGCTTTTTTAATTATTGCTTTTTCCGGTTTTGCAAAATGAAATCCTTCTTTAGCAATTATGTCTTTAAAGATCGGAATAGTCATTACTGAAAGGGGATAGTCTGGTTCTCCACCAGCAATAGAGGCAAGCACACGTACGTCTTGTCCCATTTTTAAAAATTGTTTAACAAAGCGTTGAGTAGAAATTGACATACCGTTACTTTTATTGAAATAATCATCGATGACAATTAAAATTTTCATGGTTATCACACTCTCTAGTTACTAGAATTATTTTAACAAGTAAGGGAACTGAAGTGAAAGAAATACATAAATATCAAGAGTTAAAACAGGAATTAATAAGATAAAGTGATCCAGAGATAGCTAAGCAAATGGAAAGCTCTATAAGAAATAAGTTTAAGTTTTATGGCTTAAAAACACCAGAACGCAGGCAAAGTTATCATGATTTCATTAAACGAGAAAAGAAAAATAAAAAGATTGATTGGGCCTTGCTTAATCAAGCATAGAAAGATGAACATCGTGAAGCTCAATATTTTGTTTGTGATTATTTAATTGCACCTGAAAAATATCTTACTTTTGAATATATTGACCATATTTTTTATTATGTAAAGTCTAAGTAATGGGGGATACAATGGAAAAATAAAACAAGTTGAAAATAACGCTCATCCGCAGAATATTGTAAAAATTGAATGGTAGGTGAGTGAGATGAGTAAAAAATTCTATGAAAAGATGCTGTAAACTCGCTTACTAATTCCAAGGAGCGTTTTATTGGGATTATATTACTGATGGCAGTTAGTGCTTTTGCCTTTATTGGTCTAAAGATGTCTGGGCCTGATATGAGAAATACTGTCCAAACTTATTATCAAAATGTAAATTTAGCAGATTTAACAATTGGTTCAAACTATGGTCTTGATAAAAAAGATGTTTATGAGAGATCTTTTAATTAGAAATTGGCTGCATAACTTCATTATTGACAATCTAGCTCCGATGAATGCGATGTTTAAACCTGAAATTTTGATAAGTAATTATGGTAATTTTCGTGAGCTATAAAATCAAAGAAGTTAATATTGCTTGAAGCGCTGAAGTCGGTGGACTAAAAAAGAACTGTGGCAGTAACTATTAAACTCATGAATTCATCTCTTGAGATGGATAAGTTTTCAGTTGGAATCATTCTAGTAATCGGGCGCTGCATTAAGAGTACACCATGGTTTAATATTTTACCTAGATGGATTGTAAGACCAACAATTGTTCCAAGAGTAGCTGCAAAGATAACTGCGGGCATATATTTCATAGGCGCAATTGAGAAAATACCCATTCCCATTGAACAGGCACTAAAAATCATATTCAATTTTTCTTTAAAGTCTTCAAAAAGTCTATTGCCAAAAAATCCTCCCAATAAAACTGACGAAGCATTAACAATAACTCCGATTGGAATATTTGAACTATCAATCAGGTTAATTATAAAAATTACAATAACTTGATCTCAATTCTAGATTACGGTTTAATAATGCTAAATTGGAATACCTGAAGGTAAAGTTATGGAAATTAATAAATTACGAACTTTTGTTGATTTAGCAAAAACTTTGAGTTTTTCAGAAACAGCGGAAAATCTGTATACAAGTCAAAGTACAATTTCTAAACAAATTAAAGGACTTGAAAAAGAATTAGGACAAAAGCTATTTGAAAGAAACAATAAGAATGTTACCTTGTCGGATTACGGAAAACTTATTTTGCCTAATGCTAAGAAAATTGTTTAGCTATCTGATTGGATTAGTAAAGAAACCAGTGAATTTAAAAATAATAATAGCGGTCAGATAAGGTTAGGAATTATTCCGACTTTTGCAAATTATGATATTTTTAAGCAAACAATGAATTATCAAAAATTGAGGCCAGATATTAATCTTGCTTTACAAGAAATTGAAACTAATCAATTAGTAAATACTTTGAAGCAAAAGCAAGTTGATGTGGCATTCATTAGAACATTGATGCCTGAAAAATTAGATTTTGAAAAAATAATTATTGCTCAAGAATCTTTTACTGTTTGTTTAAATAGGGAGCATACTCTAGCAAATAGAAGAAAAATAGAACTAGCAGATCTTAAAGACGAAAACTTTATTATGCTAGCAAAAAATAGTTTGCTATATGAAACGGTAATTAATTTATGCCAAAAAGCTGGTTTTGAGCCGAAAATTTCTTTTGTAAGCGATCGAATGAGTTCAATTTTTCAAATGGTGAAGAGTAATCAAGGAGTAGCTATCCTAATGCATCCTCAAACAAAAAATTCTGAATTATCATTTGTTTCCCTTGAACCAACGTCCACTAATACTTTGTTGTTTATTCGCAATAAAGAAAATCATTCTAAAATTGAAAATGACTTTTGGAATTATTTAAAGCAGTTTGAGATGCCAAATCGGAATAATTGATTTAAAAGATTGAATTGATAACTTCTTTATTTAGCTCGTATGATGTAAGAAAAGACTATATAAATAGGAGAATTTAATATGACTGATTTACCTAAAGATCCTTGGGATTTAAGAAAAGTATTGCGTGAGATTAAAGATAATCCAGCAGATTATCATGAAACAGATATTGAAATTGATCCAGATGCAGAAATCTCTGGAGTTTATCGCTACATTGGAGCAGGTGGTACTGTCGAAAGACCGACTAAAGAAGGTCCAGCGATGATGTTTAATAATTTAAAGGGCTTCCCTAATACTCGAGTATTAATTGGATTGATGGCAAGCCGAAAGCGTGATGGTCGAATTTTACATCATGACTATAAGACACTGGGGCGTTTTTTAAAAGATGCAGTTGAAAATCCAGTTCATCCGATTAAAGTTGATAAAAAAGATGCTCCTGCTCAAGAAGTTGTTCATTTAGCTAGTGATCCTGATTTTGATATTAGAAAATTAGTTCCAGCTCCAACTAATACCGAATACGATGCTGGTCCATACATTACTTGTGGTTTAGTTAAGGGATCTAATCCTGATAAGACGATGACTGATGTGACTATTCACCGGATGGTATTAGAAGATAAAGATACACTTGGAATGTATATAATGCCAGGCGGTCGTCATATCGGACATTTTCAAAAAGAATTTGAAAAATTGAATAAGCCTATGCCAATTACAATTAACATTGGTCTTGATCCAGCAGTTACAATTGGAGCAACTTTTGAACCACCTACAACTCCATTAGGTTATGATGAGTTAGACGTTGCTGGAGCTTTAAGACAAGAACCAGTTCAATTAGTTGATGGTGTTTCAGTTGATGAATCAGCTTTAGCTAGAAGTGAATATGTTCTTGAAGGCTACATTATGCCTAATGAAACAATCAAGGAAGATATTAATACTGATTCTGGTTTTGCGATGCCAGAATTTCCTGGCTATAATGGTCCAGCTAATCCTGCTGTAAATGTAGTAAAAATTACTGCAGTTACTCATCGAAAAGATAATCCAATCATGCAATCTGTTATTGGACCTAGTGAAGAACATGTTTCAATGGCTGGTATTCCGACAGAAGCTTCAATTTTAGAATTAGTTGATAAGGCTATTCCAGGTAAAGTCGTGAATGTTTATAATCCTCCAGCAGGTGGTGGTAAGTTAATGACTATTATGCAAATTCATAAGGATGATCCAGCAGATGAAGGAATTCAAAGACAAGCTGCAATTTTGGCCTTTGGTGCATTTAAGGAATTGAAGACAGTTTGGTTAGTTGATGAAGACGTTGATATCTTTGATATGAATGATGTGGTTTGGACTATGAATACACGTTTTCAAGCAGATCAAGACTTTGTCTGCATTCCAGGAATGCGTAATCATCCGCTTGATCCAAGTGAGCGTCCACAATATGATCCAAAATCAATTCGTGTTAAGGGAATGAGTTCAAAGACTATTGTTGATGGAACAGTACCGTTTGATATGAAGGATCAATTTATCCGTGCCAAGTTTAAAGAAATCCCTGACTGGGAAAAGTATTTGAAATAGGGTTGATTAGTTTTGAAAAAGATAATAGTTGGAATTTCAGGTGCTTCAGGTAGTATTTACGGGATTGATTTACTAGAAAAATTAAGTAAGGTAACTAACATTGAAACGCATTTAGTAATGAGTAATTGGGCCAAAGAAAATATTAAACTTGAAACTGATTATTCTGTAGCTGAAGTAGAAAATTTAGCAGATTTTATATATGACAATCAAAATTTAGGTGCTGCAATTGCTAGTGGATCTTTTAGAGTTGACGGAATGGTTATTGCACCAGCTAGTATGAAGACTGTAGCTGGAATTAGCATTGGTTTTGATGAAGATTTAATTATGCGTGCTGCAAGTGTCATGCTTAAGGAGCAGCGTAAATTAATTTTAGTTCCAAGAGAAACGCCGCTATCCCCAATTCATCTGGAAAATCTTACTAAGCTAGCTAAATTGGGCGTTCACATTATTCCACCAATTCCTTCTTTTTATGATCATCCAAAAACTATTCAAGACATCATTGATCATCAGACGATGAAAGTTTTGGATAGTTTAGATATTGAAGCTGATTTTGCCAAACGTTGGGATGGTGAATAGACTTGAAAAAGACGCTTACAGTCGCTAAGAGTTTTCAGCTAAAGGCAGATTGCTTATTGAACAATCAAGATTTATTAGTAAATTTGACTGGTGGCAATATTCCTCATATTGGTGGAGTTGTTACCTTTGATCAAAAAACGAAAGAAGAGACCGTGGTTAAATTTGCTTCTCATGATGGTAGATTACATAAAGATATCTTTTTAGCTCAACGTTTAGCTGAAAAGATTGAGAAGAAATTGCCAGGTAACTTAGTAATTAACGCAGGAGTTCATATTGATGGAATTTCTAAAGAACAAATTGATGACTCTTTTGTAATGACTGATGAGATTGCCAAAAAAATTTTAGTTTGGGTACAAGAAGAAACTGCTAATTTTAAAGATCCTACATATACTACCCACCTTAAACGAGATGTTAGTGGTAAGTTAATTTAATAAATGAGTTATAAACAAATAAACGGTAGCAAGATTCTTTCTTGTTACTTTTTTGATTTAAAACTCTTAGAAGTAAGAAAATAAAAATTAGCTTAATATCTTTAATAATGATATCATTTACCTAATTAAAGAAATGGGGTAAATAATTATGAGAAGATACTTCAGCGTTCGCGGTGGTGCAGGTGATTTAACTAAGCCAGATGTTAATACAAGACCGCAAGATAATTTATATTTAGCAGTTAATTCAGAATGGCTTTCAAAAGCAAAAATTCCAGCCGACAGAACTTCAACTGGAATTAATTTAATTTTAGACATGCGAATTGAAAACAAGCTTATGAAGGACTTTGAAGATTTTGCTAGTGGCAAAAAGTCTCTTCCTGATGTAACAAACTTTGATAAAGCGATCAATTATTACAAGTTGGCAGCTGATTTTGATAAGAGAAATAAGGATCAAGCTGAGCCTATTAAGAAAGATCTAAACAGACTAACTTCTTTGAAAGATTTTGAAGAATTTAATCAAAAAGCAGCTCAATTAATATCAAGCGGTTACGAATTACCATTTGATATCTACGTATCTGAGGATATGAAAGATACAGATCATAATGCCTTATATGCAACTGGTCCACAGCTTTTCTTGCCAGATACTACCGCTTATCAAAGCTCTGATGCTGAAAAGTTACTTTCTGTCTTAGAAAAACAAACTATAAACTTGCTTACTATGGCTGGAATAAGTGAAGAACAAGCTAAAACTTGGGCTAAGAATGGTATTGAATTTGATAAAAAACTTTCTAGGATTTTGAAGTCAACAGAAGAATGGGCTGATGAAGTGGCAATGTATAATCCAGCTAGTTTGTCTGACTTTGAAGCAAAATTTGATCAATTTGATATCAATTCATTTTTAAAGCAGCTTTTGCCTGAAATGCCTGAAAAGGTAATTGTTGCAGAACCACGTTACTTTAATCATATTAATGATTTCTTAAGTGAGAGCGAATTTGATGAATTTAAGAGCTGGATGATTATTAAATTTATCAATAAAAGTGCAACCTACTTATCTCAAGATTTTAGAGAAGCTGCCTTTCCGTTTAGACAAGCAGTTTATGGTGTCCCAGAATTACCATCTCAAGCTAAGCATGCATATCGGCTAGCTAATGCGGCTTTTGATGAAGTAATTGGTATTTACTATGGTAAGACCTATCTCGGAGATGAAGCCAAGGCTGACGTAATTAGTATGATTAAAAAGATGCTTAAAGTTTATGAACAAAGAATTCAAAATAATTCTTGGCTTTCAGAAGATACTAAGAAACAAGCTATTATAAAATTAAAAGCTTTAAAGTTAAAGGTTGGCTATCCTGAAAAGAACAGAGCTCTATTTGATAATCTAGTTGTCGATCCAAATAAGAGTTTATATGAAAACCATGTTTTGATTAATCAAGAAAGAATTAAAGATATTCTTCAAAGATTAAACAAAAAGCCTGATAAAAGTATTTGGGAAATGCCAGGCAACTTGAACAACGCTTGCTACGATCCTTATAAGAATGACTTAACCTTCCCAGCAGGAATCTTGCAAGCTCCATTTTATGATGCAAAACAATCTCGGGCAGCTAACTATGGTGGAATTGGTGCAACAATTGGTCATGAAGTTTCTCATGCTTTTGACAATAACGGTGCTCAATTCGATGAAAAAGGTAACATGAAAAATTGGTGGACGAAGAAAGACTTTGCGGAATTTAACAAGCGTACTAAGGCAGTTGCTAATATCTTCGATGGCTTACAATATGGTCCAGTTAAGTTGAATGGTAAGCAGGTTGTTTCTGAAAATATTGCTGACTTAAGTGGACTTTCTTGTGCAATTGCTGCTAATAAGGCAGAAGGCGGAGAGATGAAAGATCTCTTTGAAACTTATGCTAAGAGCTGGATGCAGAAGCAACGTCCGGAATCAATTAAGGCTGAGGTACAATCCGATGTACATGCACCGCAACCAACTAGAGTTAATATTCCAGCACAGAATCAAGATGAATTTTATGCAGCTTATAATGTAACTCCAGAAGATGGTATGTGGCTTGATCCAGAAGACAGAATTACTATTTGGTAATAAGAGACCTAATGAAAAGAGCGATGAAGTGAATCATCGCTCTTTTTTGATACTATAGTTTAATTAAAAAATGTTTGATAAATAGTTCGAATTACTTCTTCAGCATCTTGTCTTTTAGTTCCAATCATGATCGAAATCTGGAATGCACCTTGGTTAATCATTTGAATTGAAATGTTCTTTTGACCTAGTGGGTAAAGAATGCTTGCACAAAGACTTAGCTTATCCCGCATTCCTTCACCAACTACCATTGTAATGGCATAATCAGCAATCCACTGCATTTGATCTGGATTAAGAGAAAGTGGAACTTCATTACAAATCTGATCAATTAATTTAGTGTTAAGATCTTCTTTTTTAAAGATAATTGTTATATCGTCGATTCCTGATGGCATATATTCATAAGCAACATTATGGTGGTCAAGAATTTGTAATATTTTTAAGTTAAAACCCGCCCCTTTATTTAATAGATACTTGTGTAAATAAAGAGCAGAGACATTTTTACCACCTGCAATACCTGTAATTGTATGTTGTGCTTTGAAATTTGTCTCTGGAACAATCATTGCTCCAGGCATTTCACGGTAGGTCATTTTGCTAATTGGATCCGGATTAGAAACTATTACTGGATTAGCTGAAAAGATAGCATCTACATCGATAAAAGTTTCGTACAATTTGACATTGAAGCCTCGTGATAAACTCACCCCTGTAATATCTGATCTACCACGCGAAAAAGTAGCCACGTTTCCAGATGGAGCAATTTCATAAAAGCCAGGAAAGATAATTTTTTCATCTGGATCAAGTTGAAGATTGTGCAGGTTAATGTAGGTTTCAGGATTAACAATGGCATCGTTTGGACTACCAGTAACAATTAATCCAGCTTGTCTTGGCGTAAGAAGTCGTACTTTAAGACCCTGTTTTTTCATAATCATCGTTAAAAGCTTAGCATTAAGAAATTCTCTATCAGTTTTAAAAGTTGCCATCAAATAATCATGATTAAGAAAATTATGACTTGGAAGTTCCTTAATTAAAGCTCTGATTTCATTAAGCCCTTGCATACTTAAGCTGAAATATTCTCCAATTTGAGCATAACGGCTGTAGATTTGTTCTTGAATTTCTTCACAGTTTTGTTTGCGAAGGGCAAAGTTTGCATATTTTATGAGAAGATCAGTAACTTTAGTACGCATAGTGCTAGTTAAATCGTTTTAGTTATAAAAAAAGTTCAATTGGGTATAAAGCTACTAAGAAGATTTACTATTATGGCTTCAAAGTACACGCAATTGTCAGTGGCGATGATTACATTCTTGATTATGTAGTTACTAAAGCTTCCGTGCATGATGCTAAAGAAACAGTTGAGTTAATGAGCAACGCCCATTCAGGCAATCGTTATCTCCTTGCAGATGAAGGCTACTTAGGTAAAAAGATCACATAATCAGCTAAAAGAAATGGGCGACGCCTTATCGTAAGAATATGGCAGAGGCCAAGAAGCACAATAATCATCTATTAATGGCTATTCGTAGAACAACTGAAAGTGATTTTTCACTTTTAACATATTATAATGCTGAAAATAATCGAGCTCGTAGTCTAACAGGATTTCAAGTTCGCCTAGAAATTGCCATACTTGCATAATAATTTAGCTTATTGTCTAGAGAGATTTAACTAGCACCACACGTAGTTTTAGTCTATGATAATATATGTAAGCGCTAATATATAGGAGGTAAATTTGATGACTCAATTTGAAAATAATAATTTTGGGGATGTATTGCTTAATCGCCACTCAGTTCGACACTTTGATAAGGATATAAAAATTCCTCGCGAAGAACTTAGAGAAATGATTAAAGAAACAATTACTGCGCCATCTGCATGTAATTTGCAAGCTTGGCAATTTGTAGTGGTTGATACTGATGAGGGAAAGAAGAAATTGCATGAATTTTACATGCCATTCAATAATCCTCAAATTGATACTTCAAGTGCAATTATTCAAATTTTTGGCAATACTTTAGCATTTAAAAAGTATCGTGCATTATGGGACCATATGTATGAAGAAAAAAGAATTTCTAAGGAAGAATTAGATAAAATTTACAATACTTTCTTACCATTGTATGAACATGCTGATAAGACAATGCTTACTGCTGATGCAATGGTTGATTCTTCACTTGCTGCAATGCAATTGATGCTAGTTGCTAGAGCACATGGCTATGAAACCAATGCCATGGCAGGTTACGATGCTAAAAAAGCTGCTAGTGTGATGGGACTTGATCCAGAACAATATGTTCCGGTGATGGGAATTGCAATTGGCAAGCCAGACACTAGTGTAGAAGAATTGAAATCAGTTCGATATCCTGTTGATGATGTTTTAAATTTTGAATAGATAAAAAGCATTCTGAAATTATTGATTGAATTTTAGAATGCTTTTGTTATGATATTTACTTTTTAACTTTCTCCTTGTAGGATTAACAATGACAATTGTCGCAACTATCTTATATGGATTTATTTTGAAGTAGGTAAGAAATAGAAATGACTAAGTATGTATTAGCTCCGGATTCTTTTAAAGAAAGTATGACTGCTAAAGAAGTATGTGATGCCATGGAAATTGGAATTAGAAAAGTAGAAGAAGATGCAGAAATAATTAAGGTACCAATGGCTGATGGCGGTGAAGGAACAGTCGATTCCTTAGTAGATGCAACTAATGGAAAAAAGATTGTCGTAGAAGTTACTGGACCATTAGGAAATAAGATAGAGGCTTATTATGGTTTATTAGGAGATGGAAAAACTGCGGTCATCGAAATGGCTAAAGCTAGTGGTTTAGAAATCGTGCCTACAGACAAGCGCAATCCATTAATTACTACCACTTATGGAACTGGTGAATTAATTAAAGATGCACTTGATAATCAAGTAAAAGAAATTATTATTGGTTTAGGCGGCAGTAGTACTAATGATGGTGGAAGTGGCATGGCACAGGCTCTTGGTGCACATTTATTAAATCAAAATAATCAAGAAATTCCTTGGGGCGGAGGAAATCTAGATAAGTTAGCAAAAATTGATATTTCTAACTTAGATCCGCGTTTAAAGAATGTAAAAATTATTATAGCGAGTGATGTAACTAACCCATTGATCGGTCCAGAAGGAGCTTCAAATGTCTTTGGACCGCAAAAGGGCGCTAGTCCAGAAATGGTTAAACAACTTGAAAATAATTTAAATAAGTATGCACAAATAATTAAAAGAGATTTAAACAAAGATATCACGCAAAAGTCAGGAGCAGGTGCTGCCGGTGGTTTGGGTGCAGGATTAATGGCTTTTACTACTTGTGAAATGCACCAAGGTGTTGAAATTGCAATTCAAGTAACGCAATTAGATGAGAAGATTAAAACTGCAGATTATGTTTTTACTGGAGAAGGCGGGACTGATTTTCAAACAAAATTTGGAAAAACTCCATATGGTGTAGCAAAATTAGGTAAAAAAGATCATAAACCAGTAATTTCTTTAGCTGGCTATCTTGGTAAAGGAATTGATAGTTTATATAGTGAAGGTTTTACTGCAATATTCGGTATTCTTCCCGGTGCTTGCAGCCTTGAAGAGGCCTTGGAAGATGGTCCTGTTAATGTAAGTCGCACAATGGAAAACATAGTTCGCTTACTTAAGTTTTAATTAATTTTTCTTACTTTACGTTAGTGAAAAGATGAACTATAATTAAAATTTCAAACTAATAAAAAGTAAGAAAAATGGACAAGAAAATGAAGAAATTATCAGATGAAGTGACTTTTAAACATGGTGCTGTAATTAGTAACCGTATGGTTCAACATAAAGATAAGTGGGGAGAGGCAGATGCCTTTCCAATGGCAGTTGCTAACGCAGTATTTGGGTAGTTAAAAAGTATGCATTTGATAATTTCATTATTGGCTATCGAATTAGTCCAGAAGAAATTAATCCAGATAACGTTGGTTATACTTGGCATGAGGCTACTAAGTTAATTGATGAGTTAACAAATAAATTTGATTTTGATTATATTCATTTATCATTGCCAGATTATAAGTCTAAACCAAAAGATTCGAATAAAACATTTGCCCAATTAGTTAGACCAGTAATGGGA
Organism: uncultured Lactobacillus sp.; assembly: GCA_947641735.1. Taxonomy (GTDB): domain Bacteria; phylum Bacillota; class Bacilli; order Lactobacillales; family Lactobacillaceae; genus Lactobacillus. The sequence continues at coordinate 41,865 of CANRQR010000005.1, read as the reverse complement.
CAAGATACCAAATTAATTATTGTAGGGAATGTAATGAATCAAGCCGATGCAGAAGATGCATTGAACTATACTGATTTAGTTACTGCTGGAAGAGCTCAGATAATTAATGCTAGCTTCTCAGCAAAAGTAGTGGCTGGCGAAGACGATAAGATTATAAAAAAGATGTCGGCTCAGGAAGAAGAAAGTCAAGTATTAACACCGGGATTACGTGAAGTAATGGATATAAATACGAATCGACCTAATTGGGGGAAGAAGTTAAAAGAAGTGGATTGTAGTAAAGCTATTAAAGTGGGAGAATATTTTTACTGAAACTACTTTACAAAAGAAAAAATTATTTTATTATAAAAATGCAAATTGTATATCAAATTGCAACGTTGATTGTAACTCTTTGAAGCATTACCGCAAACGATAAATAAAAATAGAGATATTTCTAGGTTTGTTTGTGATGCTTCAAGGAGTTTTTTTGTGGCTGAGCAAACTAGAAAGGTTAAAAATGTTTAGTTTGTTTAAGAAAAAAGAGAAGATAAATGTTGTTGCTCCGATTTCTGGAAAGTTAATTGAATTAGAGAAAGTAAAAGACCCAGTTTTTGCTAAAAAAATGATGGGTGATGGGTTCGTAATTGTACCAAATGTGCAAAGCTCAACTTTTGATGTTTATGCACCAGCTGATGCAAAAGTCATGTCATTGCTTACTACCAAACATGCCATAGGATTGAGAAATAGGGAAGGACAGAAAATTTTAATTCATATTGGGATTGATACTGTTGACTTAAAAGGAAAAGGCTTACTTCTTGTATAAATCAAGGTGATTATGTTCATCAAGGAGAAAAATTGATTTCAGTTGACGATAATGTACTTAAGCAGAATAAACTTGATGATACGGTAATGGTGATTCTGGTTAAGGGTTATGATAAGGATTTGCTCATCAATTATTGATTTCGGGATACATACTGATATTACTAATGGCAAACCAGATTTTACTAACTTAGATGAAGTAGTAGCTGAAATTGACGCTCAATATCATCGATTTTTAGAATTGATTGGCAAGAAACCAGATTATTATAAGTCCAAAACTCTGGCATAGTTAGTTATTCATAAATATAAGTATTAAAACTAATTTCTTTGTCAACGTTAAAACAATTAAGTAGTCTACTTGCTACCCAATCTGTATCGTCTGCTTCAAAGAAAATGGAGGAATACTTATTGAACAATTTGCTTAAAACTGCTTGAATAAATAGATTACATGACTTTTCATTAAATGAACAAATATAAGCAATTTCATTATTCTCAGTAAAAACGAAATTTTCAATTGTACCTTCTTCATTTCTATTATAGTAGCCAGTTTTGGTAGGAACTTCTTTAACAAAAGTATCCTCAGAAACAGTTAACGGAGAGACGGGTTGATGCGTTGCTTGATAATATTTATATAGTAGATGACAAAGTTTTCCATAGTTTTCATTGTTAATATCAAAGGGATAAAAAGAATAGTTAGAGTTTAGTTTTATCTTCAAATCATTTTTAGTTACTTTTGGAGTATAACAATGACGTTTACATTTAAGGCCATTTCTAAGCAATAAATTGACTAAATCTGCATTAGTCGAATCAGTCATTACTTGAAGGGATTGACCTTCGGCTTGTTTAATTTCATTAAACGGGAAGTAAGTAGGATACTTAGTCAGGTTAAATTTTAGGTAAAGATACTTATTATGAAATTCGTTATGGTAGGTAGTAATAGTGCCTATGTCTTGTTCATCGCAACGAACAATGTATTGATTATTTTTAATCTTTTTAATTTTTACAGACATTTTTCCACTCATCCCTTAATATTCCATATTTCATGGAATCATAATATTTTCCATTGTAATATCGTACTTTTCTAATTTGAGCTTCCTTTTGAAAGCCAAGCTTTTCTGCAACGTGCATCATCGAAGGATTACCAGACCAGGTTGTTAATCCGATATGTTCCAGCTTGTCAGTATTTTGAAAAATGTGATTAATCCAAATTTGTAGGGCAGCTGTGCCATATCCGCCACTCCATTTGCTTGAGTCATAGATCACAATTCCAATTTCAAGCCAGCGTGTTTGTTTATCAATCCAATCTTTTGAAACCATACCAATTGGTTGATTGTTTACTGTAATACAGCGACAGTCTTCACTTAATAAAAATTTAGCAATGGTGCTTTCTTTGAATGACTCAAAATCACTGAATTTCTGATAATCATTAAAGTATGGCGCATTATATTTAGTCCATTCAGGATGATCGATTGAGAAGCCGTCTTGCCAAATATCATTTAAGTGATGTAAGCTAAATGGTTTTAAAGTTAATGATTTATTTTTTGGTGTCATCTAATCCTTTTTCCAAATTTAAAAACATAAAAGAGTTGAACTAATACTGTGATTAGCCAAATTACTGTTGTTGTACCAGAAATGGCGAAAAGAATGTATGAAAATTGTGGAGTGTCTTGCAATTGACTTGAAGCGGCAATCATTAATACAAGACCACACCAAAAACTGGTGTTACTGATAATATCAAAGGCTTTTGCTTTTGATTTTGTTTCTAGCAGCTTTAGATCAGGATCATTGTTTTCTTCATTATCTAAGTGAGCAATACTAGTATTTTTAATGGCATTGCTCAAGTAAAGAAAAGCACTAATAAGTAAGACTATGATAGCTAAAGCATACCAGCCGAGACCTTTGTATCTATGTTCGCTAATTTGTAAATATCCTGCAAAGATCAATAGACCAATGCAAAAAACTGAAAAAACGAATGCAAGGACATATTTAACTCTATTTTTCATTCAATCATCTCCAAGTCATTATTGTAAAAATATAAAATTATGATAGATTAATAATAAATAAAAACAAAATGAGTGTAAATAGAAGTTAGGTGAAAAAAATAAATCTAGAGATTAAATCTTATGAGCAAAAATATTTTGACTATTTGTCTTCGGTGATGGATCGTGCACGAAGACAAGAACTTAAAAGTGAAAATTTAGAAGAAGTTTTTCTACCATTAAAGGATGCGCCATACTTAGATTATTTTCTATCATGTAAGATCTATTTAGCATTTGAAGATGACGTACTAGCTGGATTTGTTGGATTTCGTCCTGGAGATCTAAGCTTTGTATATGTTGATCCTTCACGGCAAGGAAGAGGTATAGCTACTACATTAATTCAAAAAGCACTGGATGAATTAGAGCGACCGATTCGATTAGATGTATTTACTAACAATAAACGAGCTAAGGCGCTATATGAGAAATTTGGCTTTAAAACAGTAAAGACGGTTACTGAAAAATGGTCGGATAAATTTCCAGTTATTTTTTCACAAGATACGATGGAATTGAGATGAATGCCTTAAAAAAGACTTTGATATTTAAATAATTAACACTCTGGAGGAAAATATGTGCTTGATTTGTGATCGCATTGAGATGATCAAAAAACACCAAAATAAGTTTTTCGTAAAAGAACTTAGAACTGGTTATGTGGTCTTAGGAGACAATCAACATTTTAAAGGCTACACTTTGTTTCTTTATAAAAGTCATGTAGGTGAATTATATAAGTTAGATGGAAATGAAAAAATTGAATTTTTAGAGGAAATGTCATTAGTCGGAGAAGCTGTATCAAAGACAGTTAGATGCGAAAAAATGAATTACGAGTTATTGGGAAATGGTGATTCACATTTGCATTGGCATTTATTTCCAAGAGTTTCAGGTGATTTAGAGAATTATGGGTACCATGGAAAAGGACCTGTCTGGTGGTATCCTCGTGAAAAAATGTATAGTGTTAACAATGAGTTAGAAAATGCCGAACTTGAAGAGTTAAAACAAAAATTAAGACTAGAGTTAGATAAAATATTTTTATAAAGGTTAATGTGGTATTGATGAAGAGCGAAGAATTAAAAAGAAAATTAGTCGATGATAAAGCCACTTATACTGATGAAGAAATTAAATGGTTATTTGATCATATTGGAGATTCAGATGGTTCAATTCGGGATGATCTGATATGCAATAGTTTTGGTTATGGATTTTTTAAAGAAAAATTTTCTTTGGAGCAAGCCAGATTTTTAATAGCTCAACTAGAGAACAAAGATCTTTTATTTTATCGAATTAATGAAGGCAAAGAAGCAACGCTAACTAGATTTTTTACGTGTTTATTGTGGGATTTAATTATTCGAACCAATAATGATAAACATTCTCGTTATTATCAGGTTTTAAATAAGAATGAAGAGCAACAAGTATTTGAAGATTTAATCAAGTATTTGGCTAATAAACACGATTTTACTGGTTTCTCTCCAAAATATGGTTGGGTGCATGCAATAGCACATTGCTCAGATGCATTAGCAGATAGCATACTGTGTGATGATTTTGATCAAAAAATGGTAGATGATTTATTAGCATCAACGAAAAAGATGCTAAATAAGGTTGATAAACGTTTTATTGATGGAGAAGAATATCGTTTAGCTGATGTATTTGTAAATGGTATTAAAGAAAACAAGATTAATTCTGATAGTTTTGTTAATTGGATAGAATCATTTCACCTTAATCCTTATTCAGATGAATTGTTAGAATACTATCGATTTAATAATTTGAAGTAATTATTGCAAGATATATATGTAAAATTAAATTCTATTTTATTGCTTGATCCTAATGTGAAAGAAGTAGTAGAGAAAAAATTTAATAGTGAATATTAAGGTTCGAAATTATGATTATTGATACTAAACAATTACAAAAAGCCGTTATTGAAAATAAGAGAAAACATAAATTTTAATACTACTGACGTTAAGTTTGAACTTCTTTTGTTGTATGGCGAGGTAAATGAACTGTTTCAAGCTTGGCTTAAAGAGGACCAAGAAAATATCAATAAAGAGCTTGCTGATGTGGCCATTTTTCTATTAGGAATTTCTGAAATGCTTGGGAATGATCTTGGTGAAGACATTGTTAAGAAAATGGCGATTAATGCAAAACGAAAATATGTGCATGGAAAGAAGATAAGTACTGATGACTAAGATAGAACTTACTCGTTTTAGAATTAAAAAAGGGAAAGAAGCTAAAGCACAAGAGTGGATGGATTTTTTAAGTGAACATCATGCTGATACTGTAGCCACAATGGCTGGTGAAAAGATGTATATTGAGAGTGTGTTCAAAGAAAAAAATCCAGATGGATATACATATTTTTACTGGTATTCAGTTCAAGGCGAAGGCGGAAATGCCGTTGAAGAATCAGAAAGCTATATTGATAAGAAACATCTTGAGTATTGGGACGAATGTATCGATATGGAGTATAAGCCAGTTGATATGGAATTGGAAGAGAGTTTGATTGCACCGAATATTGATAGAGTAATGGAAAAGAGTGAGTAATGTTAAATGAAAGCATGGAAAATTAGTGGAGGTATTGTCTTACTTTTATATGTAGTTATTAGTGTATTTATTTGTATTAGAAAAGTTGACGGCGCGGGTATAGTACAAACGCCTGAAATGAGAAATATTACTTTGATTATCTGGGGAGTATTTGGATTAATCATTTTAATAGGTTATCTAATTTGGCTGGCAGTTTTAAAGCATAACAAATAGTGGGGAACAATATGTACTCAAATCTATTACCAATCGCAACAGCTATTAATCCGCGTGAACTAGGTGGCTTAACTGGTTTTAATAATCGTAAAATACAGATGCATCGTCTACTTAGAACCGGTGATCTTAGTAAGATGTCGCAAGAAGACAAGCAATTTCTAAAGAATTACGGTGTTGTTAAAATTATTGATCTGCGTTCAAAATCAGAAAGTGTTTCTCGTCCTGATCCTCAAATTGATGGTATTCAAAATATTTCTATACCACTTTCCAGCGAAGAAGGAACATTAGGTGGAGAAAGTAATTTAAGTCAAGAAGCAAAGTTATATAATGAGAATCCGCATGCTGCATTTAAAATGATGTGTGATCATTATAGAAATCATGTTATTGAAGCGCATGATCAAGAAACTGTTCGTCAAGTGTTGAAAATATTGTCTGAAACTGATGAAGGAGCGGTTATTTTTCATTGTACTGAAGGCAAAGATCGGACCGGATTTGTTGCCTTATTTGTTTTATATATTTTAGGCGTTGACTTAGAAGTAATACGACATGATTATCTGGCATCAAATGAAATTTTGGCTGAATATCGCGCAGCTCGAGATAAGAGATTTAAAGAAGTCGGTAAAAATTTAACTTTTAGAGCTAATATGCGGGTGTTGAACTCAGCATCTGATTCACTTTTTGACACAATTCTTTTAACTATTGAAAAAGAATATGGAAATCTTGAGACGTATTTAAGGGACGTTTTAAATGTGACTCCTGAATTAGAAACTAAATTACGCGAACTTTATTTGGAAAGATGATGTTATAGAAGCAAAAGTTTTAGGCAAGAATAATTGATGGTTTTATTTACTGAAAAAAGATAATGTATCATTACTTTTTCTAAGCTTTATTTTATTATTAATTATGTTAGATATTATCAATTAATTTATAGTTAAGGTAATAGAATACAAATTTATACTAAATTAACTGATCTTTGCGATAAAATGAATATCTTTCGTCCCTTATCCAAAGAAGAAGTAGAAAGTATTGAAAAGGATAAAAAATATGATCATATTTGGTCATCAAATGCTATTGAAGGAAGTTCTTTATCCAAGTATGAAACTGCTGCTTTATTAGAAACTGGTTTAACAGCACATGGAAAACCGCTTGCAGATCATTTGGCAGCACTTGATTTGAGTAGAGCTTACGATTATGTTCAAGAATTAGCGATTGGAAAATTGCCTCTTGACGAAATTACTATTCGTGATATTAATCGCCTTGTAACTTATTCTGATAATCCTACTAAACGAGCAGAGGCTGGTCAGTATCGTCAAATTAAGGTATGGCCTAATGGCGCACCAGAAGTACATTATGCGGATCCAAGTGATATTCCTAATGACATGCAAAAGCTAATTTAGTGGTATCAAGAAGTAGAAGGAAAAGAGCACCCAGTGAAAGTAGCTGCTATGCTTCATTTAAAGTTTGTTACTATTCATCCCTTTAGAGATGGAAATGGTCGAACTGCACGACTTTTAATGAATTTTGAATTAGTAAAGTTTGAATTAGTAAAGCATGGTTATTTGATAATTAATATTCAACCAGATAAGATTAGTCGAATGCTTATATGGAAGCTTTAAAACAAGCACAAATTGAGGATAATTATGAGTCATTTATTGAATTAGTGGCTGATTATGAGCAAGATGAATTAGATCAGCGAATAGATTTATTAACTAGGATTGAAAAAGAAAGAAAATTCGCACAAAGTCAAACTAGATTGGATAAGTTTGATAAGTAATTAGTAAGACTAAAGCAGATTCTTGTATGAACCTGCTTTTTTTATTTGCCGTAAAGTATAAAACTAGTATAAAAAAAGTATAAAATCACTTGCTTAAGTATAAAATAAGTATAAAATAAGTATAAAATCTGTATTTTATACTTATTAATTGACTGAGGTGAGATTGATGGTTCAAGAAAATGAAGTTTTAAAAAATCCATTTATGCCAAGTTTTGGAAGAATTCCGCCAATGGTCCTAGATCAACAGACGATTATGAATAATTATATTTTTCATTTAAATCTAGGTGATGCAAAGTATCAGACATCATTAGTTTATGGAGTTAGAGGTAGTGGAAAGACAGTTTTTCTTTTAAATGTCCAAAGAAATTATGAAAAAGAGAAAAATCATTATTTTGTTCGGTTAAACTTGGGTCAAGGAAATCTGCTTTTTCAATTATTGAGCAGTTTGCAACAAATTTCAGGTATTGATTGGAAAGAAGTTTTAAAATCAATTCAAGGGATAAATTTATTTGGTAATGGAATGAGTTTTAAATCCGTTGAAGACATTGGAATAATAAATTATAGCGACGTTCTAAAACATATTTTAGTAAAGCTGAAAAAAAGAGGAATTTCTATTTTAGTTGGTATTGACGAAATTGAAGTAAGCGATGATGTTAGAGCTTTTGCCTCAGTTTATCAAACTTTAATTGGGGATGATTTAGATATTTCATTAATTATGACTGGTCTTCCCAGTAGAATTTCCGATTTACAGCATGAAAAGACATTAACTTTTTTACTGAGAAGTAATCGTATATATTTAAAGCCACTTGATAAAATGTCAGTTGAAGATAATTTTACAATGGCATTTAAGAGAGGAAACAAGACAATTTCTCCGTTAGTTATGAAAAGACTAATTGAGGGTGTAAAAGGATATGCTTATGCATTTCAGACAATAGGTTATTATACTTGGGAGGAAAGTAAAGATGATATTAATAATCAAGTTGCTAACGAAGTAATTGATTTATCTAAATCCGATTTGTATCAAAATGCATATGAAAAATTATATACTGAGATTTCAAGTACTGATCGAAAGTTTCTAGATATAATGGCGCAATATCCGAGTTCAATAGTGCCAATTTCTTATATTGTTGATGAGCTAAAGAAAAGTAAAAATTATATTTCTGTATATCGAGCACGTTTATTAGATGATCAATTAATCTATGCTCCAGAGCGTGGATATGTAAGTTTTACGCTACCTTTCTTTTCAGATTTTATTCGATGGTATAAAGAAAATCATTTAATTTAAATAGCATTAATAAGCTAAGAAAAATTTTTCTGTAGCTTATTTTTTTAATTTGTTTATGATATAATTTTATCAAAATATTACGAACATATGTACGATAGTGCGATTGGAGGGACAAATGTTAACTATTTATGATTTAAAGAACAAGGTAATGCTAAATCAACCTGATTTTTTTAATCTGGTTGAAGGCTTTGACTCTTTTAAGGGTGTTAGTTTTGTTGGTAGTTTTAAGATAATTGAAAAAGAGTTAATGCCACGCTTTAAGCAAATTGATCTAATTTTAGGAATGGAAGACCAAAAAACTGGTAAAAATTTAGATCAGCTTTTTAATGTATCAAATAAAGTTAAAGAACTTCTTTCTGTAAGTGCTGACTTTTTGGATCGAATTGAGAATCAAACTTTGCAATTAAAATTTACTAAAGATGAATTATTTCATAGTAAATACTTTATTGTTGAAAACAAAACTGATTTTATTATCTTTAATGGATCAATGAACCTTACTCAAAAAGCTTTAAAGCATAATCATGAAATGCTTTGGATGTATCATGGTAAAAAGAATGATTTACAAGATTTAAAAATTTATGAAGAGCATCAAAAGCTTTTTAAGCATAATTTCGAAAAAGATAGTGTTGATTATCTAGATAGAAAGATTATTAATAATCTTTACGGCAAGACGAGAAAACAAATCACGGCAATTATCGCTGATGAAGTTGTAGATAAGATTCAGCAGAATATCGTTGAAGTAAATCCAGCAGACGTTGTTAAGATAACCAACGATGCTCAGCAAAAGGAACAAACTTATGAACTTCATCCTGAAACTGTCCAAAAAGTAGCTAAGGAGCTTTTTACTGAAAAAGGAAATAAGCGTCGAAACGAAGAAAAGGCAAGAGAAGAAGTTAAGAAAATTGTTTTTCAAGACTTTAGTGATTTTTCAGAAAATAGAGTAATAAAAGCAAGTGAACTATATCCCAAGCCTATTTGGGCACATCAAGAGGATAAGATTATTGTTGAAGATGAAAATAAATTATTCCATCCGCTTAAAGTAGATGAAAATCTTGTAACTGAAGATGATGTGCGGACTTTTGTAAGAATAATCGAAAGTTTTCGCTTTAACAAAGTAAAAAATGAAAGTCACCAAGCACTCTCGGCGTTTATCTATTTAATGACTGCTCCAATGATTTGGAAAATTAGAGAAATATATCGTAAGTCTAATTTTTCAAAAAGTGCTGATCAAATTCCGCTTTCTATGGTATTAATCGGACGTGGGACAACTGGAAAAACTTTATTAGTTCGTGATTATTTTAAGAAATTTACCGGGGGACAATTCGCATAGTTTACAATATACCGAAATTAATGACGGAAATGCTTCTAGAACTGATAAGGCAGTGAAATTCTTAGATAATTATTTGCACTCTGCTCGTTTTATTTCTCCAATGATTGTTGATGAGTTAAACAGTAATTTCTTACACAGTAAGGTTGCACTTAATGCAATTAAACAATGGTCCAACACTATTCAGGGAATTCATAATATTAATATTTTTGCGATGAATCATAATGCTGGAAGTAGAGAAATCAATAATCTGGAAGAAATTACAAAACGTGTTTATTATTTATCTTTTGAAGCTCCATGGCTTCCATCAAGTCAGCAGCAAATTAACTATAATATGTTAATTAACGATAACAATGACCATATTTATCGCTACGTTGTTTCTGAATTGAATAAGCGACTTGTAAATCTTACTGGCGAAGAAGAGGCTAATTTAATCGATGATTATTTAAGTTTAACTAAAAATATTTTATCTAACTTATTACGGAAATATGGTTATTATGATAGATTAAAAGATATTTTAGGCAGTAATTATGATTATAAGATTGATTGTAATCGAATTACTTGGAAGATGTTAATTTTAGATGATCACTATGAACACATTGCCTTTACAGATGGTGATGATAAATATTTCCATGTTTCAAAAGCAATTTTTAATGATTTTAAAGCTAATGGGTATGAAAATATTAATCAAACTTTAGATAATTATTTTAATATGTTTCCTCGTGAAGCTGGAATTGCAATCGAACAGTATGGCAATGGGATGCGTCTTGACATTGACAAGTTTGACAAATTCGTTGGCGAGCCTTTAATTAGAAATCACTATAAGAAATTGCACAAAGATGAAAGACAGCAAGATGATATGAAAGAATTTCTTAAAATACAGGCTAAACAAACACAGGTAATGCAAGAAACTATGGAAAAGATAACTAAGCAACAAGAAGAGAGGAATAGAAAAGGACTTTTTTCTCGTTTATTTAAACATTAGTAAAGTAAGTTATTAAGCAGAGATTGTAAAAATATCTCTGCTTTTTTTGATAACTGAAAAAAATATAAGTAATCTATTGAAAAATTAATTATAATTAAGTAATATTTAATTTAACTAAAAAGTAAAAGATGAAAACGGGGTGGGACGATTGCATAATTATCCGTTTGTTTTACATAAATTTGTAACTGGTAAATATGATGTTGAATTAGTTTTACCTGAAACTTGGCAGGCAAAAGACTTATTTGATCAGCTGCAGAAAAATTTAATTGAATTTTCTAAATGGTTAGTTTGGGCTAACAAAATTGATTCTGTTCAAAAGGAAGTAGATTCAATTAAGCAATTTCAACAGAAAATGGTTGATGGTACAGCATTTAATTTGGTAATTTTAGTTGATGAAATTCCAGCTGGCATGATTGACTTACATGACTTAAATTCAGAGTCAGGTGAAGTTGGATATTGGCTGTCGAATGATTTTCAGCACTTAGGAATTATGACTGAATCTGTCGAATTTCTTAAAAAGTATGCATTTGAACAATTAGGGCTCAAATATTTAATTTTAAGAACTCATCCTCAAAATTTTGCAAGTCAGAATGTGGCTAAGCGAAGTGGATTTGAATATCAAAAAATTGATGATAATGGTCATAAAAAGTTTATCTTAAAAAATAATATTAGGAGAACAGAAACATGGAACTAAAAAAGGTAACTAATCAAAATCTTTGGGATGTTGTAAATCTTAAAGTTAAGTCAGATCAAAAAGAATATGTTGCAGATAATGCAACTAGCTTACTAGAAGCATACGCAACTCAAAATGAGGGTGAAAAAGTTGAAACCTTTGCTGTTTATGAAAAAGATAATTTGGTTGGCTTTGCAATGATTAACTTTAATGTATTCAACTGGGAAGGTGCACCAAAAGTTGCTCGTAATAATTATTGCTTGTGGCGTTTTATGATTGACCAAAAATATCAAGATCAGGGATTAGGAGGAGAGGCGCTAGCTACACTTATTAAATATATAAAAACGATGCCTTTAGGAAATGGAAATAAATTGTATCTTTCTTACGTTCCTTCAAATGTTGCCGCTCAACAGTTATATAAGGCTGCTGGTTTTGTACCTAATGGTGAGAGAATTGAAGAAGAAGTTGTTTTAGTTTTAGATTTGGAAAAATAAGTTTATGAAAGTTTTATCTAAATTAATGATTAAAGGAATAGGAATATGGTTTGTCCTATTAATGCTCTATTTTGTGATAAATTTATTCATTAATTTTAATGTTCTTCAGATCTCGAATATTTTCGGCATACAATTAATAATTGACGTATCAAAAGGAAGAACTGTAACAATGAACAGCATTACACCTAATTTTTATATTAGTTTATTACTTTTTACTCTTTTTTATGGAGGAATAACATTTTGGATAAACAAGAGAAGAAGCAAATTATGAAGCAGGATCAACTTATTGACTGGGCAAAGAGACTTCAAAGTTTGGCGCAAGCTGGCTTAACGGATGAGAAGATAATTTTGACTTAGAGCGATATCAAGAAATTCGCGATATTTCAGCTGAAATGATGGCAGAAAAATCTGGTTTGCCAATTGAAAAGGTAAAAGAACTTTTCTGCAACGAAGTGGGATATCAAACACCTAAGCTTGGAACTCGGGCAGCTATTTTTAAAGGTAATAAAATTCTGCTTGTTCAAGAAAATGATGGTACTTGGTCAATTCCTGGCGGTTGGTGTGAAGTAAATCTTTCTGTTAAGGAAAATGTAGTCAAAGAAATCAAGGAAGAAGCTGGAATTGATATTGCTGTTGAAAGATTAATTGCGATCCATGACAGTAATAAGCATTATAAGGGAATGTATCCTTATGGAATTACAACGGTATTTTTCTTATGTAAACCAACAGGCGGTAGTTTCACAGAAAATGATGAAACAATTGCTAGTGGATATTTTGCATTAGATAATTTGCCTGAATTAAGTGAAGACAAGGGATCAAAAGAACAAGTAGAGATGTGCTTTAAGGCATATCATAATCCTAACTGGCAAGCGGAATTCGAATAGGAAAGGAACATTATGCAGAGAAGAGAAATTGAAACTGAATTAGGAAAAATTAATTTTGCATATCAAAAAGGAGCCCCATTAGTTGTTTTCTTGAATGGCTTTGGTAGCTTTGATACAGGTCAATCCTTTTTAAAAGTAATTGAATCTTTGCCAAATGAGTATGGTTATTTTGCACCGGATTATTTGAATAGTGGCTTCAGTGGTACGTCTTTAAAGGACTATACGGTAGCAGATGAAGCTACTGAATTAGCAAGAATTATTAATGATTTTAAAGCAGAAAAAGTTATTATTTTGGCTCATAGCATTGGTGGTGTATATGCTATGCAAATGAAAGATAAGATCAATAATTTAAAGGCTTTTGTAGGAATTGAACCAACTACTAGAGAAATTATGTTAAATCCTCCAAAGGAACCGGCTTATATTGAGAAAAATAAAAACATGGCAAAACTTCAAGAAAAAATTGAAGCTGATCTTAGAGAACTTTTCACTCCAAAAGAAAATAAAAAGTTTTGGGCAACTACAGAACAAAATGCAAAAAAATTTGATGAAAAAGATAATTTGAATGCACAAGCAGCTTACGAAAATGATTCATTTTGGAAAGCTGATACTAGGATAAGCGATAAAACACCAGCTATTGTTATTACAGAGAAGTATCGTGAAAATGAATATAAGCAGTCAGAGTATGCTTCAAATAATTCGAAATCTAAAGTTGTAGCATTGGGTAATTCGCATTATATTCATTTTGAATATCCAAAGAAAATTGCAGAAATAGTTGAAGAGGTTATAGATTTTTAAGAAAAAATAATAGGAGTTGATGATCATGAGCTTAAAGAGTGTAAGCATTAAAATTGCAATTTTATTTTTAGTTTTTACAGCAGTTTTTACACTTTTCCGATCATCAATGTCAGGAATTTTTTCATTATTTTATGCTAAAAATGGAATCCCCGATGCTAATATTAGTTCAATAAAATCTTTTCAAAATATTGGTATTATGTTTGGGCTTCTTCCAGCCGGATATTTAGCAGATAAAGTTGGAAGATTGAAAGTTCTAGCTTTATCATCTTTAGTTATTGCCACGAGTTTTTTCATTCTAATTCTATTTAGAAACTTCTTTTTCTTTTCAATGGCAGAGCTTTTATATGGTATTGGCTTGGCATTTAATTCAGGTACTTTGCTTGCTTATGTAACTGATTTACAGGAACAAAATGAAATTGCTCCTAGTAGCAAACTAATGGGGATGCAAGTAATCGTTTTGAATTTAACTACTTTAATTGGTGGAAATATTGGTACTTGGCTATTTGGAATTAAAGACACTGCACCGATATGGTTTGCAATGCTTGGACTTGTGTTATGTCCAGCCTTTATTTGGCTTATGGCAAGTTTCTTATCTTTTTCAGATAATAGAGCTTTTAGTAAAAAGAAAGATAAATATAATATTAAAAATATTGTTGGCTTTTTTAGAAAAAGAAACTTTTGGATATTATTGTTGCTGAATGTAGGCTATGATTGTGGAACGCAATTTATCCTTATCTATTGGTCAATTATTTATGTTGAAAAATTAGGCTTTAATCTTTCACTAGTTTATACGTTATTTATGTGTGCACTAATTCTAGGTTCGGTTTTATTTAGTAGAATTTCTACTTTCCTTAATTCAAAAGGAATTACTTTGTTAAATACTGGAAGTATGATTGGAGCATTTATATTAAGTGGGACTCTAAAAAATAAATATTTACTGCTTTGCCTTTTTCTATTAATTGAATTATTAATGGGAATGATGTCAGGACAAATTTCAGCTACTAGTGATGAAGCTATTTATGGAGAAAACAATAAGTCGACTATGCTTTCAACTGTTTCATTTATTGCAGAGATCTTAGTTAGTGTTTCATTATTTATAAGCAATAGCATTATGAAAGTATTTGGAGATTTAAAAGTAATGTTTTTTGTCTCCGCAGTGTATTTTGGTGTTGTTTTGCTAACAATACCATTAATAAAGGAGAAACAAAATGTTAGATAAAACTTGGCAAAAGATGTATGAAGAAGCTAAAAGTGTACAGGGATTTAGACAAATATCTGATCATCTAGAAGCAGGCGGAGTAGCAGCTGCTGTTTTGAGTAATACAGGAAAAATTTATACAGGGGTTTGTATTGATACCGCTTGTACTTTAGGAGTGTGTGCAGAACGCAATGCTTTATTCAGCATGATCACTTGTGGTGAAAATCATTTCAAGAGAGTGTTAGCCATCATGTCTAATGGAAAGAATGGTGCACCGTGTGGAGCTTGTCGTGAATTTATGGTGCAGCTTATGGAAAAAGACTATAAAAATATTGAAGTATTGATGGATTACGACAGGGAAGAAATTACTACTCTGGGGAAGTTAACACCTGATTGGTGGTTATAGTCATGATTACAATTGAAGCATTGCATAATTTCCCTAAGATAGAGAAAAATTGCAATTTAGGTACAGAAATAATTAAAACAATCAAAAATGAAAATTTTATTCTTCATAATAATGATGTTTTATGTATTGCTTCTAAGTTGATTTCTAAATCTGCAGGTCTGTTTATTGATTTAAAATCTATTAATCCAAGTCAATTAGCCTTACGTTTGCATCAGCAAATACCCAGAAAAGATCCAAGATTAATTCAGGTTATAATTGATCAAACCGAAGATAAGAATAGTAAGAAACTCCAGATATCTAAGAACTTTATTGGTGGATGGCTGCCGAATGGTTTGTTTTTAACCGGTGCAGGAGTAGATAAGATAGATGCTGATACTGCGATAATTTTGCCTAAAAATTGTGATGAGATTGCAAAGGAAATTAGTGATGATATTTTCGCTCAATTAAAAGTTAGAGTAGCTATTATAATTACCGATAGTGATGGGAGAATTGATAAAAAAGGTGCTACTCAAGTAGCAGTTGGACTGTATGGTATTTCTGGCTTAAGAAAAAGTCGGTATGAAGATAAAACTAATGTTGAAACTATCTGTGATATGTTAGCGGGTTCTGCAGGCTTATTGATAAGGCTGCCTATTGTTAAAATTCACGGTATGGATTATGTATTTGACAAGACTGCAACAATTAGGGATGCAGTGAACTAATTTTTTATCATATATAAAAAGATCAACTTCTAATTGAAATTGATCTTCAAAGTTTATTATTTAATAGTGTCTTTGGCTTATGTTTAGTAAGAATCTCATGATTGCCTGTAGAAACTAAGGTAAGTATTAATTTGTTTTTTGAAAAAGTATAAATTACAATCCATTGATCATAATTCAGATTACTATTAGAACTTAAACGTCCAGGATGAAATTCGTTAAATCCCTTCCAATTTCCTTGCAGAGAATGGTGCTTAATTTTCTTTAGAATTTTATTATCTTGAGCAATTATTGCTTTTAAACACTGGGTAATTAATTTAATTGGATAGTTTTTTTTTTAGTTTTTTTAATTCTTTTTTATAAGTTGGAGAAAAATAGACTTCTACTTGTTTCATAAGTTATCCATCCATTTATCTAGATCGTCTAAAGAACCTATTTTTTCAATATTGCCATTTTCTACTTCAGATTTTCCTTGTAAAGCTTCTGGTGTATCGAGAAAATTAAGTAACTCAATATCATCATCAGCAGCTTTTCCAACTGCGAATCTTAGAAATTCTGAAAGTGTTATTCCTCGTTTAGCTAAATTCTTTATGGCCTTGTCTTTAACAGATTTTGATACACGAGTAGATGCACTACTGTTTCTTACTATCATATTATCCATAAAATCATCTCCTTATTTGTAATACCATTGTATTACATTTATTAAATATATCAAAATTATTTAATTATTGTGGAGGGAATTCTAATGATATCAAAACTAATTATAATTCGTGGAAACTCTGGCAGTGGCAAAACTACATTGTCTAAAGAAATTCACCATCGATTGCCGCACAATACACTATTGATTCCGCAAGATACAGTTAGAAGAGAAATGCTGAATGTTAAAGACGGAGAAAAGACATTTGCTTTGCCATTATTAGAAAATTTGCTTGAATATGGTTATCATCACTGCTCTTACACTATCTTAGAAAGAATCCTAAATGCAAAATGGTATGCTGACTTATTTAAAGAAGCACAAGAACTTTTTGGTAGCCAAATTTATGCCTACTATTTTGATATTCCATTTGAAGAAACAATGAAGCGGCATCAAACACGGCATGAATATTCTTTTGGTGAAGAAAAAATGCGCTCATGGTGGAATGAAAAAGATTATATTGGCTTTATTCCAGAGTATGCTTTTACTAGTCAAATGAATTGAATTTAGCTGATGAAATTTCAATTGTGATGAATGATATTCAAGTAGGAGACTGAGAATGATTTTGATTGAAAAATTAAATCAAAAATTACAAAGTAATCTGAAGCCAATCGATCATGAATCTCTTAATAAAACTTTTATTGGGTATAGTAATTTGTATCATGAATCGGTTTTTGTAAAACAATTTGCTAAAGAGCAAGGATGTTATACAGAAGAAATAGTTACAAAACAAATGAATGATCGAATGATAACGACTTTTTCAATTGATAATAAATATATTTTAGTATTAAAAGACGTTGAACCTAGAGACCTTTCCTCCATTATTGATCAAAATTTAGCTTTCAAAATGGGACAAGTTTTAGGTAAGTTTCATATGCAAATTAAACCATTTCCTAAAATTAAGATTATACGAAATCAATTTGATGACTATCTGTCAGAGATAGATACTTTTCAAGATTCTTTCTATAGAAGTCAGTTAAATAAAGTAGCAAAAAAATTTATGACGCATAAAAATGAAATTCAAAAAGATCTGAAAAATAATTCACGTTTTGTTTTACACGGGGATGTAGGAATCAGAAATTATAAGTATATCGGTGGGAAGTTGACTTTAATTGATTTTGAAAAAGCACGTCTTGGTCCCGTATATCAAGACTTTATCAAATTGTTTTATCAAGATTTCTCATTGAATCCAGATTTAATTGACTCATTTTTAAAAGGATATTCTACTAAAAACTTGGACTATCAATTATTGAGTTTGACTAAACAATATCTAATTTTCACAACAGCAATTGGAATATTTAATTGTACTGAAAAAATTGAAGATCTGGCTTTTAAAAAAGTTGGTGAGCGAATGCTCGCCAGTATAGAGGACTAGCAATGACTCAAGACTACATTAAAACTTTACGCAAAAAAGTTGGTCATGAACCAATTATTTTAAATTTTGCCGGTGGAATTTTGATTAATAATCAGAATGAAATTTTACTTCAAAAAAGGTCAGATTTTGATGCATGGGGTTTACCGAGTGGTGCTTTAGAATTTGGAGAATCAGCCCAAGAAGCATGCATTCGAGAATTTTTAGAAGAAACTGGCTTAAAAGTAAGAACTAAATCATTATTAGGCCTTTCAACTAATTTTATCCAATATTATCCAAATCAAGATGTAGCACAGGTAGTAACTATTGAATTTATTGTTGAACTAGTAGAAAAAACATCAAAAGAAGTCAGCTCTGAAACTCTTGACTTGAAATATTTTTCTAAAGATAAATTACCCAAGATTTTTAACAAGCAACATCAGCTTTTTATTGATCATTACTTTAATGGCGACTATCCATTTATTGATTAAGGAGGGGGAGAGGGTATACATGAATGAACAACCATTTATTTTAGATATTGATTTAAATAAACAAGCTGTAATAGAACCTGGAGTCGAAAATTTACAGTATAAGTTTCATGAAAAATTGCTTTTTGCGTTTGTTCCAGATGATGAAATTAAATCTTTTTTAGATAAACACTCTCACAAGACTTTGGGCAAATTTAAAACTGTTTCTTTTAGACCTAAAGTATATGAAGTGGAAATCAATAATCAACTAATTACGTTATGTCAAGCTCCAGTGGGAGCATCAGCTTCAACTAAATTTTTGGATTGGTTGATTAATTATGGAGTTAAACAAGTTTTATCTGTTGGAAATGCAGGGGCATTGGTTGATTTACCTGAAAATACGATATTTGTTCCACAAAGAGCGATTCGCGGAGAAGGTACATCCTTTTATTACACAAAACCAAGTAAGATGATTACATTAAATGAAAAGTTTGTGCGAAGCGTTGAAAATGAAATAAAAAATTTAGGTCTTCAATATGATGAAGGAATAACTTGGACAACCGATGGCTTTTTTAGAGAAACACCCAAGCAAGTTTTACAAGCTAAAGAATTAGGTGCAAAAACTGTCGAAATGGAGTGCTCAGCTTTAGCTGCTTGTGCAGAATTCAGAAACATAAATTTTGCGCAAATTTTGTTTACTGCCGATAGTTTGGCTGATATGGACAATTATGATAAACGTAACTGGGGCCATGATTCATATAGTGTTGGTTTGAATATTGGATCTCAGGTATTAGTGAATTTATAATATTTCAACTAAAAATGGAGTGGAAAACTATGAATGAACAACCATTTATTTTAGACTTTGATAAAAATCCGCATGCTGTTCTTGAACCAAATCACGATCAAGAACCGTTTCATTTTCATCCAAGATTACTTTACGCGTTTGTGCCAGAAAAAGAAATTAATACATTTTTAGATCAACATCTTCATCGCACTTTAGGCGAATTTGAATCATGCTCTTTTAATCCAAAAATCTATGAAGTTCAAATTGATAATGAATTGTTTACTTTGTGTCAAGCACCCTTAGGAGCACCAGCAGCTGTACAATTGCTTGAGTGGTTAATTACTTATGGTGTAGAAAAAGTTTTAACGTTTGGTACTTGCGGTGCCTTGAATGACTTACCAGAAAATGAGATGCTTTTAGTTAAAAGAGCGATCCGGGATGAAGGAACATCTTTTCATTACATGGAGCCAGGACAGTTTGTTGACTTAGATCGTGATTTTTTGAATCAAGTAGAAGGTGTATTATCTGAATTAAGTTTGAAATATGATGAGATCATTACTTGGACAACTGATGGTTTCTTTAGAGAAACGCCTAAAAAAGTAGCACAATTTCGTCGGCTAGGAGCAGCAACTGTTGAAATGGAATGCGCTGGGTTGGCAGCATGTGCGAAGTTTAGAAAAGTGGATTTTGCGCAAATCCTATTTACCGCCGATACCTTAGCTGATATGGAAAATTATGATGAACGTGATTGGGGCAGTGAATCACATAGCCTTGGTTTAGAAATTGGATCTAAGGTTCTGACTAAGATCAAATAGTAGTTTGTTAAAAAGGTTTGGAGTTAACTCCAAACCTTTTTACTTTTTTTGGTCATTATTTGGAGTTATCTCCAAATTGCATGTTAATATTTAGATATATAGCAGGAATTTATAATGTATACTATACAAAAGCTAAATTTAATTGGTTATTGGTAGATTTAATGAGTGAACAAATAAAACAATATTGGCATGAATTTTGTCGAAAACATAATTTAGACTATGAAACTCCTATTGAAGCTTGGGCTTTTGGAGCAACACAAAAAGATGCTAATGAACTAGCTTCTTTGGTAGATAAAGGCATTAAGACGGCTACTACTTCAGCATATGAATTGTATAGTAAAGATGAAGCAGTTCCTAAGGCAGGCGAATGGAGCATTATTTTAGATGGAAACCAGCAGCCAGTTTGCGTAATTAGAGAGTGCTGTGTAGAGATTATCCCTTATAATTTAATTTCGAAAGAACATGCTTATCATGAAGGCGAAGGAGATCGTAGTTATGAATATTGGCGCAGAGTTCATGATGATTTTTTTACGCGTGAATATAAGGAAATAGGGAAAGAATTTTATCCGCAAGCACCAATGGTGTGTGAAGTTTTTGAGAAGGTAGAATAATGAAGCTTTTAATTATCAGACATGGTGAAAGTGAAGCAGATATTTTAAAAGTTTGTGAAGGATGGGCAGACTTTAGTTTAACTCCACGTGGACATAAACAAGCTGAAGCAATGAGCAAATATGTGTCAAAACATTATCATGTAGATAAAATTTATACAAGCTCCTTAAAAAGAGCGTGTCAAACTGCACAATATTTAGAAAAATTGACTGGTCTTAGTGCAATAAAAACAGATAAACTAAAAGAATTTAATAATGGACTTCGCGCGGGTTTACCATATGATGAAGCATATAAAAAGTATCCGAAAGTCGAGCTTCCAATTCATGCTTCACGTTATGGACAAGAAAGTAAATTAAATTTTAGAATGAGAATAGAATCTATTTTATCTGAAATTCTTAGCCAAAATTCTGATGATCAAACAATCGTAATTGTTACGCATGGTGGAGCAATTACGCAGCTATATCATGCATTATTAAAACTTCCCATAGATTCTAAAATTAAATTTGGAAGTGGGGATGCCTGTGTGCATGATTGGAATATTGAAGGAGATAAGTATTATATAAATTTTGCTAATTATTGTCCCTATCACAAAATATAAAAGCAACAATAAATACAGAGTATGAAAAAAGCAGGATAACTCCTGCCTTTTTTGCTATAAATTATTATCTTTTCGTCTAAACCAAGTTTTAGCAAAATCTACTAACGGTTTTACATTAATAGCTTTAATAAAGCCATTATTTAAATTGACTTGTCTAAATTCACTAGAATTATGTGTTTCAAAAGCTAAACCTAAATCATTAAAATCATCATATATATCCATATCTATATTTTGATAGTTTGTCCAAATTGTTTTACCATCTGGGTCTGTTCCCGTTGCTGCAGTATACGTTTCTGTTTTTCTTTCAATTATTGATTCAGCATAATGGAGCATTGTACAAGTTTCATAATTAGTTCCCAGAAAGAGGATTTTACCATTATTTTGGTACAGATAATCTAACGGACTATTAATACCATAAGGTAGGTCAAGTGGCTGTTTTTTAGCAATTTTATCTTTATCCTTACCCCAAATAGCGATAGGTAGATAGGGATGAGGACTGCGAACTACATCTGGTAATTTTCGAAAGTATTCTGGCGTGATACCTAAACCTTCACTTGGAGAAGTATCAGGGTTATATGGAGGCATATTGTCACGAACTACTTGAATTAAATCTTTTCTAACAGGAGGATATTCTCAACTTGCTGGATCACAGTTAGTACTGACTTCTGATGGCATCATAATTGTGCCTTGAGTTATTACTCCTTTTAGCGCCTGAACTAAGCTTTCAGGGCCACCGGGTACATAGTAAAATTTACTTAAAGCAGTATGGACGATAACCTTGTCAGTTGAGCTAATATTAGCAGCAATCAAAGCTTTTTCAAAGTCATCTTTTGTGGTGATTGTAGTAATTATATCTTGAGTCATAAGTTTCTCTTTTCTTGAATTCTAATCATTATTGACTGGGGCGATAGAATACTACTCTTGTTTTGATTTCTGCATTGTTGATTTTATTTTTCTTGTTACTCATTTATAACTCCTTGTTTCTTAGTTTTTAGCTTTCATAAAGATAATTAAATAAAAGAATGCTGTTATTACTTGGGCTATACCTTCAAGAATGATTGCAGGACTAGCGCCAAAATTTTTAACAATGATTCCGCCAAAAAATGATCCAATTGGAATCATACAGTTAACGATACTGCTATTAATTGTGTTAATTCGTCCAAGCAGATTAGGGTGAAAACTTTCCTGGACTAGTACGCGAAAGTTAATATTCATCATACTGATCCAAAAGGTACTAAATAGAGCGAATAATAAAATTAAGATAGGAAAAATTGAGGCAATAATTGTCTCTAAAATAATAGAAACACCTGAAAGCATTAAGCAAATAACAATTAATAATCTTAACTTATTATCTTTAACATAGAAATGTTGCACTATGATACTGCCAAGTAGTCCGCCAATTGAAGAAGCAAGCTCCAAACCACCATAACTTATAGCACTATTACTTAAATATTGTGTAGCAAAATAAGGTAGCCCTATTGAGGCAATTCCATAGAACAAGTTGGTTAGAGCAAATGGAAGTATTAAAATTAGAATCTTCTTTTCATTATGTAGAGCTTGCCATCCGATAATTAGATCTCTTAAGTAAGTATTATCTTCTTTAATCGAAGAAAATGATTGAATATTAAAATTAAGTCGAGTGTAGAATAATAACGCAAAAGCAAAAATTAATCCTGAAATTATAGTCGTATTTTTGATGGACAAATAAGTAATTAAAATTGTTGCGCCAGCATCTAAGAATAAATCCAAAGTCTGATATGACATTTGGAAGATGCCATTTACCTTAGTTAGATTTTTCTTTTTTACAATGATTGGCAATATTTTATCTTCGGCTGGATAGATTAAAGTTGAACCAATTGTAGATAAAATATAAGCGATAATCAGAAAAGTAATTGCTAAAGGATGTAAAGTTCGATCATTAAATAATGGAACAATTAGTAGGCTAAGAATAGTTTGAATAGTAGTTACTACCCGAAGTAGCTTTTTTATATTTGACCTATCAATTATTGGTCCTAAAGTAAATGCAAGCATATCAATTGTCGAGTCTGCTATAAAAATTAGCGATAGTAATATTGGCGAATGAAAATGGCTTTTAAAGTACCAAAGTATTGCCATATAAAACAGTGAATCGGCGATATTTGTTCCGATTCGTCCAATTAATAAGTTAACAACATTAGAATTATCTTTATTAGTTAAGTTTTTAAGCATTTTCCCGTTCCTTATTAATACGTATTTTTACGATATTTTGAAAGTTCAGGGAAAAGTTATCTATTTTAGTTAACAAACCCCAAACTTTCATCAAATTTGGGGATATTTATTAAATATAGCTTAATAACTGAAATAAAATAATTCAGTTTTAAGCTTAATCCTAAGTTATTTAGAATAAACACCTAGTTTTCACCTCGATTTTTTTAGATAAAGTTAGTATACCATAGTACAAAGTAGCTTAAAATTACCGCTTAGTTAAAAAATATTACCACTTAAAAAAATATGATTGAAAATTAAAAAAGTATTAGTAAAATTAATAATAACTAAAGCGGAGGAGGAAAAATAATGACATTTAAAGAATTAATAAAAAGTAATATTCCACGTTCAATCTTAATCATTGCTTTATATATTCTTTATGCCATTGCAGGTGCATTAGGAGAATATCTATTTAAAAATTCATTGAATAATATACTTAAGGGAAATTTGAATGGCTATATTTATTGGACTTTTATTCAAGCAGGGATGGAAATAGGAGCCGCAATTTTACTACCAATTGCAACAATTGCCTTTACTAAACAAACACAGAGCTATTTACATCATATTAGAGAAGATATTATGCAACATTACTATAATACTGGTAATGATGAAAAGGTTTCTGAAATGCAGAATCAGTTAACAGGAAACTTAAAAATGTTAACGACTGATTTTGCTACTCCTTGGGTATCTATTTTAAGTGGAATTCTTGAAATGTTTATTTCAATAGGAATTTTACTTAAGATGAATTGGAGTTTGGTGTTAGTTAGTGCAATATTGTTAGGGATTAATTTTTTAATTCCTAAGATTATGGAAAAGAAAACTGCACAGGCTGCTAAGAAAGTTAACGTTAAAAATGAGAAATTACTCAATGCGATCGAGCATTGGCTTGGCGGTTTACAGGAATTAAGACGCTTTAGTGCTTATGGTCAATTAAGAAAACAACTTCATCAAGCGAGTGATGATTATACGAAAGCAAGTAAGGAAAGCTGTAAGTATAATACGATTTCGTATCTTTTAAATGGCTGGGCAAATGCTCTGGCACAAACTGGTTTGGTTTTCTTTGCTGGAATTTTGTTTATAAATCGTACACTTTCTTTCGGTGAATTTGCGGTTGCAGGATCATTTGGATTTACAGTTTTTTCAGCTATTTGGGAAATTACTAGTGCAATCACACAAATCAAGTCAACAAAAGAATTACGTCAAGAAATTTCTGAATTACGTCACAACGAAAAGCGGCCAGTCAAAGCAAGCGCATATGGTATTTCAGTAAAAGATCTGAAGACTTCATATGACCAAGGTGAAACCATTTCTTATCCTGACTTTACAATTAAGGCTGGAGAAAAAGTGTTACTGACTGGTGATTCAGGAACTGGTAAATCTACATTATTTAAAGTTTTGCTTGGAAAGTTGAAGGTACAAAATGGAATTGTTACTTACTTAGATAAAAATAATCAACCACTTGAAAATGCTACAGTAGGTTATTTGCCACAAGATCCAATAGTTTTTCCAGTTTCAATTAAAGACAATATTACGATGTTTACTGAGAAGCTTGAACACCAAGTACTTAATGTAGTTAATAAAGTTCAACTGAGTACTGATTTGGCCAAAATGCCAGCTGGTGTTAATACAATTGTTGATTTAAAGAATGAAAATTTATCAGGCGGACAAAGACAAAAAGTAGTTTTAGCTAGAAGCGAGATACATCGTCAGCCATTTGTTTTAATGGATGAGGTAACGAGTGCGATCGATCAAAAGGCTACTGAAAAAATTATTGATGAATTACTAAAGACTGATCAAACAGTTTTAATGATTGCGCATAATTTCACGCCAGAATTAAAGGCTAAATTTGATCATGAAATAAAACTAGAAAAGAAAGGAGTACCAAGAAAATGAGTTTAAAAGAACTTATAAAAACTAATCCAGTTAAGTTTTGGCTTTTTGTAATTATTACTATTTTAACTCCTATTACAGTAATTAGTAGTACAGCTCTAATTCAAGTCGAAACAGCAATTCTTCTTTCACGTAATTTACGTAATTTTTTGATTATCTCAGCAGTAAGCTTAGTAGTTTTTGCTTTAGGCTATGTATTTACAAATATCAGTCAATATTTGATTACTTATCAAGCACAAGATTTAAATAATTCAGTTAGAGATAAGATTGTTAAGCACTATTTTTACGATGGCAAAAAACATCAAGTTTCTGAAATGCAAAATAGACTAACTAATGATTTACAAATGGTTAATGAAAACTATATTGGTGCTATTTTTAATTTACTATATGGTAGTGTCCTGATCATTTCAATTATCATATATTTAATTATGTTAAATTGGATTTTGTTACTTACGATTTGTTTAATTGTGGCAATTACTTTAATTCTTCCAAAACTAATTGAGAAACCACTACAAAAAGCAAATCAACTTATTTCTGATAGCAATCAAGTTTATCTAGATACTTTGAATAATTGGCTTCAGGGGTTAGAACAATTAAGACAATTTGCTGCTGGAGCAAAGTTATTTTCAGTTTCTCAGTTAGCAAGTAAAAAACTTGAAGATGCAAATGTTAAACAGACCACTTATACTAAATTACTTAATGCCATTACTGGGATTGCCTCCGCAATTTTTGGCTTAATTATCTTTTTATTGTCAGGTGTTTTAGTTAAGAATGGTTTATTAGAGATCAGTGCACTTATGGTTGTTGGTAATTTTAGATTCTATCTAAATCAAGCTATTAATCAGATTTCTAATGCTCGAGGTCAGATGAAAGGAGTTAAAAATTTAATTACAGAAATAGATGAATCTACAAAGTCTGTACAAAATTTGCGTAAAAGTGGTTTTACTACTCCTGCAACAATAAAAACAAAAGGTTTAGGTCTGCAGTTTTCAAATGGGGAGAGTCTATCTTATCCTGATCTACAAATTAATCAAGGTGAAAAAATACTATTAACTGGTGATTCTGGTGCTGGAAAATCAACATTGTTTAAGTTAATTCTTGGAGACATAAAACCAAGCAGAGGGGAAATAATATTTGAAGATAAAGATGGAAATGAAATTGTTCCTGATTTAAGGAAGATAGGATATTTTCCTCAAGATCCGGTAGTTTTCCCAGCTTCAATTTTAGATAATGTCACAATGTTTAATGAAAAACTAGATAGTAGAGTAGGTAAGGCAGTTGAAGAAGTGAATTTGGCTTCGGATCTTGAAAAGTTTGATGAAGGTCTAAAGAAGAAAATTGATTTGGATAAGTTAAATATTTCAGGAGGTCAAAGACAGAAAATTGTTTTAGCTCGTGCTAAAGTTCATGATAGCGACATTATTTTGATTGACGAAGGAACCAGTGCAATTGATCAAAAAGCGACAATGGATATTCTACATAATTTATTGAAGAGTAAAGCAACTATTGTATTTATAGCTCATAACTTTAATACCAAAATGAGAGGACTATTTGATCGAGAAATTCATTTAGTTAAGGAATAAACGAAAAAAGCTTTCGCAAAATGCGAAAGCTTTTTTGTTATAAAAAAATATAGCAATGTAATTGTTACTTTAACATTAATATTAAAATAAACCAAAAAAGGATGGCTGCATACGCAGCCATCCTAGAAACAACACTAATTATAAATTTGTTTAGTAAAATTGTATAGGTCAGTATCTAAATAATATTTAATTTCATCAACCTCAGCAATATTATCTATACCAAAAAGAGCAGTTAGAAGACTTAATTCATATTTTAGATTTTGAATAGCGACAATTAATGAGTCTGAATCTTGGCTAGCAAATTGCAAGAAGTAATTTGCTATACCAACATATTTAGCACCTAGAACTAAAGATTTAAAAACATCGAGAGCATTCGTAATTCCACCGGCTGCAATAATGGTTTTATTAACTGGAATAGTTCGAGCCGCAAGGAGAGTTTTTACTGTAGAGAGTCCAATATCTTCTAAAAACATTAGTTTTTGATTTTTACGTCTCTCATTTTCAATCTGAGCAAAATTTGTTCCGCCACTTCCACCTAAATCAATAATTGAAAAGTCATTAATAAGAAGGGTACGTAAAGATTCTGGATCAATACCCATTCCAACTTCTTTAATGATAATTGGAACATCAACTACTTCACGAATTGCTTTTAGATTATCAAGCCAGTGAAAATCACGATCTCCTTCAGGCATTACAGCTTCTTGAACGCTATTCAGGTGAATTTGCAGTGCATTGGCATCTAATGCACCAACAATTTCCTTAGCTGTTTTAGGATTTGTAGTTGGATTTACGTTAGCAAAAACTAATCCATCTGGATTTTCTTGACGTGCAATTTTGAAACTCTTTATTTGATCAACTTCTTTTTCAAGGATGCTAGCAGAACCTAGAGCCATCGGAATATTTTCTTTAGCAGCAGCTTGAGCTAAACGTTTATTGATTGTATAAGAAGAATCTGAACCTCCAGTCATAGCATTAATAAAGAATGGAGCACTAATTTTTTTGCCAAACATTTCAGTTACAATACTATTTTCGCTTACTGCACTTTCTGGAAGAGCAGGACGAATAAGGTGGATATGATTAAAATCATTGGTTTTATTACTATTAAAAAACATCTTAGCTAATGCTAGATGTTCTTCTTTTCTTTGAGATCGTTGTGACATATATTGTTTCCTAGTATTTAAATTTATTAGGCAATTGAGTGCACTAAAAAGTTTAAAGGCATAATTCCATTTTTACGCCAGTTATTTTTCATTTCTTCAATGTCTGTTTGTTCATCAGCAATTACAATTCCACAATCACCATTTCCGGCGCCAGAAGTTTTAGCTGCACCATTGAATTGCTCAGCAATATTAATTAATTTTGTTAGGCGTGGAATTTCGATAGCAATATGATTGAGACTAGCAAATTCTTTCAGTAATTGACGATTTAAACGAATTTGCTTTTGAATTAAAGCAATATTCTTCTCATTAAATCCTCTGATCATGTCAAGAACGCATGCTCGCGATTCCTCTAAGAAGGTATCATATTGATTTTTGATAAACTTTTTCTTAGCGTTAGTTTTATCAACTAATTGAGAAGTAGAAGCGGGTTTTTGACTCCAACCAATTACTAAGTTCAAGCCTTCAGGTGGTGTTAATAATTGAATCTTAAGGCCAGGCCATGCCTCATTTAATACCTCGCTAAGAGATTTAGTAGCTAATTCTTGCTTAAGCCATGCTTTATCAAAAGTCTGGTAAGCTAACCAACCACCATAAACGCTTGCTGCAATATCGCCAGCAGACCCGTTTCCTTGAACACTATAGTGTGAGATTGCAGAAAGTTTAAAAATAAGGTCTTTAGTACAATTTAAACCATAGAAATTAAGAATAGCTTTAACAGTAGCTACAGTAACTGCTGCTGAAGAACCAAGACCATATTTTTTACCATCTGCTGAATCAAGGTCAGAATTAACATGTAAGTCATATAAAGACATCGGAACTTTTTGTTCTAAGCAAAAACGTTCAGTAAATTTAATAGCTGACAAAATATATTCAAATGGATTATCACGATTATCAATAACCATTTGATTGCCTTTACGAATCCAGTGAATAGAATCTTGAGAGTATTGCTTAGAGTGAATTAAGCCACGCGAACCTGTGCTTTTTGCAATAGAAACACGTACAAATTCATTTACTGCAACTAAAATGGCAGGGCAGTTTTGCTCAAGAACTGCATATTCTCCCGCAATATACAACTTTCCTGGTGCTTGTTCTGTAATCAACGAATATTCCTCTAATCTTTTTATTTTCAAATTACTAAAGCAGAGTAACGCCTGGGCCGAAACTCGCAACGACTATTTTAACATTAGACAATGTTTTCTGAACAGCTGAAATGATTTCTTTGCTATTTCTTAAGGTACAGAGAATTTTGACATTCGGACCAGCATCAATTGTGTAATAACATTCGATACCTTTTTTTCTTAAATCTTCAACTAGTTTAATAGCTTTAATTGTCTCTGGTTCAAAATAAGTGAAGGGTTCCTTTGCTGTTAAATTGCAAGCATGCATTTCATTGGCGCTTAGCTCACTTATTTCTCCAATTTTGGTAAAGTCTTTGTCAGAAATAGCTTGTTTAATTTCAGCAATTTCTTGCTTATTTCTTTTAATCCAAGGCTCATAGAAAGGGGAAGTTTGTGCTAATTTCATTCCTTCTGTTGAAGAAATTTTCTTTTGTTTAGTATCAACCTCAAGAGCTAAAAGTGAAAGATCAAGATCAGGATGTTCATCAATTGGAATAGCATAAGAACTTGCATCATCATTTCCTTTTTGCCATTCAACAAAGCCCCCATAAATTGATCTAGTTGCTGAACCAGAACCGAGTCGAGCTAATCTTGAAAGTTCTTTTTTTGAAAGATCTAAATCATAACTTGCTGCAAAGCTTGTAGCTAGAGCTGAAAAGGCGGAAGCAGATGAAGCAAGACCTGCAGAAGTAGGGACGTGGTTGGTAGATTCAATTGTAAAATGATCATTAAAACCAAAGCGATCTTGCAGTAAATGAATATAATTAAAAACTCGTTTACTAGCTTCTGGTGTCTGCTTTTTGCCATTCAAAATAAAAGTATCTTCAATAAGAGATGAATCGTGGTTAAAAGTAGTATCAGTATAAAAAGCATCTAGAGTCATTGATAGACTAGACATCAATGGCGTTTTAAGTGCAGAATTTGCTTTACCCCAATATTTAATTAATGCAATGTTTGTGTGCGCACGTGCAGTTTTTTTCATTAAATAATCCTCTAAATTTCCTCAATCCAGTAGTTATCAAAATTAGCACTAGCCTTTTTAGCAATTTCTTGGGCAGCTTTTTGGTCAGGACATAATGCAATAACAATTCCGCCAAGACCACCACCTGATAATTTAGCACCTAAAGCGCCATTTTCATTAGCAATTTTACAAATATTATCAATTCTTTTAGTAGAAAGTTTGAAAGATGCTAATATACTTTGAGCTTCATCGAATATTTTTCCTACTTCTTCAGCATTTTGTTTAAGCCAATTTGTTTGAGTTGCAGTAGCAAGTTCACCAAGACGGGCAATTTGCTTCTTTTTAGATTCACTTTCATCCATCTGCTTTTTTACTGATTGAACTGCAATTTTGGTGTTGCCAAGTTCACCGGTATCCATAATTAGAAGAGTAGCACCTAATTTTTGTGATAATTGTTTCGGTCCATCTTGTTTATTGAAGAAAACTAAATAGTTGGAATTTACTGTAGCAGCATCCAGTCCGGAAGCCTTACCATGATTGATCATTTCTGCATGATTTGTGATTTCCATAACCTCATCTTGCGTGAGATTTAATTCTAAAAATTGTGATAGAGCCTTTGTAGTGCTTAAAGCTACCACAGCACTAGAACCTAATCCGCGTTCCATAGGAATTTCACCGGTATAAGTGATTTTAACGTTAGGTACATCTTCTACTTTTTCAAGTAGCGTTTTAACGATGTATTTAATACCATCATATTCACTTGGAGCATCAAAAAAAGCACCATGGTAATGATTTGTGTCCATCCAAGTAGCTCCATCAGTTTGTTCAACAGTAGTGGTAATATTTAAGGCTTGAATTGGAAGAGCCAATGCATTATATCCATAAACTACTGAATGTTCGCCAATAAGAATTACTTTTCCATGTGCTTTAACTTCTGTTTTTTTATTCACAATTATCTTTCCTATATTATAAATTTCATTAGTCTATTTTGTTTTGCTCCATATGCTAAAATATTTGCTAAGGAGACACGAGACTTATGATTAATGTAATTACTGGTAGACAAGTAGACAACTTGCAAAATGAAATAATTGATCAAGCTGTTAGGTCATATTACCAAGATAAAACGCACGATGTATTTATTATCGTGCCAAACCATATTAAGTTTACCACAGAAGTACGCGCACTTAGCAAGCTCTCTGTTTTAACAAATAAAAAACAAGTAGCAGTTAATAAATTGCATATTCTTTCATTTTCACGATTAGCTTGGTATTTCTTAAAAGATGAAGCAATTAGATTGCCTCAAATTCTTGATGATGCCGCTAGTGTAATGCTTTTAGAACAAATTGTTACTGACTATCAAGCTGAATTAAAGCTGTTCCAGAATAAAACACAAATTACATCTGGTGCATTAAAACAAATGTATGAGGCTATTCTATCTGTTAGAGCCGGAAATATTGAACTAGATAATATTGATAATGAAAAATTAAATGAAGAAACGCGTTACAAAATTCATGATCTTCAAATTGTTTATGATGAATTTATCGAACGATTATCAGAAAAATTTGCTACAAAAGATGAGATGCAGTTATTACTTAACGAATTTTTAGCTAAAAGTAATAATTTAAGTAAGATGGATTTCTATTTTTCTGACTTTTCACACTTTTCTTTACAAGAATTAACTTCAGTGCGGTTAATTTCAAAAAAGGCTAATAATACTACTTTAGCTTTTAAAACAAAAATTGGAAAAATAAATACAAATGCTGAACCAGGAGATTATGATTACGTAGTTCAACGGACAATTAAACAATTAGAACATTTTTGGCAAAATCAGGAATTAGATTATCAATGTCAAGAATTTCCATTATCTTCATCTAGTCCAAGTTCTTTATTAAACGGAATTTGGACTAAAACCGGTAATTTTGATGAACAAGTAAGTAAGTTTTTACAGCCAGTTAAGGCAGATTCACGTTATGCAGAAGCTTATTTCGTGGCTCGAACAATCTATCAACAAGTAGCTTTAAATAATTATCGCTATCAGGATTTTTTAGTTTTGGCACCTAACTTAAGTGAATATGAAACATATCTAACACCGATTTTACGTCAGAATAATATTCCTTTCTTCAATGATTTACAAAAAGAGATGAAATATCATCCCTTAGTGGTTGCTGTTGAAAATTTACAGCAAATCTTTAACCGCGGATTTCAAACTGATAATGTAATTGCTTTAATGAAAACGCAGCTTTTCATCCCTGAATGGTATAAAAGTTCTGCGCGCTTTCAAAATGATGTTGACTTACTTGAAAATTTTGTTTTAGCACATGGAATTAAAGGTACTCTCTGGACAAAACCACTAAAGAACTTTGTTGATGCCAATGTAATTGCCTTAGATAAATCTGAACAAGAAGTAGAGGAACTGGATCACTTAAGAAAATATTTCGTTGATATTTTAAGTACTTTCTTTAAAAATTTAGAAGATGAAAAAGATCCTCAGACAGCAGTTACAATCTTTTGGAACTTTTTAATAAAAAATCGAGTAGCTAAAAGACTAGAAGCTTGGCGAAAAGAAGCAAACGATGCTGGAGATTTGCAACTTGCTCAGCAGCCAGAACAAGTTTGGTCAACTTTAAATGATTTATTGAAAGATTACCTATTAGTAGCAAAAGAATTTTCATTAGATCAGTTCTTTGAATTGCTAATTAGTGGTTTTAGCGAAGCAAACTTCTCACAAATTCCATCTACGCTTGATGCAGTTAATATTTCTGAATTAGGAATGGTTCAAGGGCAAGATTATAAACAAGTCTTTATTATTGGTGCAACTAGTAGTAATTTACCGCAAATTGAAAAAATACCTGGTTTCTTTAGTTCAGAAAACTTAGAACAATTAAACGATGGAAATAATACTAATGGCTATTTAGAAGATCAGCAGAAAATTAATAATTTAGATCAGAATTATCAATTTGGAAATGCTTTAAGTTTAGCTAGCGATAAAATTTATATTTCCTATCCCGTAATTAATACAGCTAACGAACAATTGGAACCTTCTATTTTTTATAGACAGCTCTTAAGATTAACGAAGGGGGAAGAATTTGCACAGCATGATTTACCAACTAATAGTGATGATGTGCTAACGTTTATGACTAATCCTGAGGCAAGTCTAGGCTATCTAACCTATTTAAAGGGCAAAGAGGATGTAAATGTAGATTCTCTGTTAGATTTGACTGAGAAAAAAATAGGCAAAGTGACACAAAATGTAGTTGAAGGCAGCAATTTTAAAAATGTTCCTGAAGATTTATCTCCAGAGTTAGCTCAAGAATTATATGGAAATAGAATTGAAACTTCAGTTTCTCAGTTAGAAACTTATTATCAAAATTCTTTTGAATATTTCTTGAATTATGGCTTGCATCTAAAGAAACGTTTTGAAAATGAGCTAGATGTAATTCAAGCTGGAAATTATTATCATGAAACTTTTGATTATCTGGTTAAAAAGATAAAAGAAAAAGATTTAAATTTTGCTGATTTAACCGAAGAAAAGCTAGCAGAACTATTAATTGAGGTAAGAGAGGAGTTAAAAGAAAAGGGAAGATATCGGCAACTTTTGAATGATCCTTTTAATAAATATCTGTTCCATAAGCTTGACCAAACAACTTCTAATGTTGCGTATTATTGGCACAGTAATGCAAATAAAACAGCCTTTAGACCGCAATATTCGGAATTAAGTTTTGGTAAAAATCAAAGAGTAGATGGTCTCTCTTATGACTGGAAAGATGATAATAATGAAAAGAAGGTTGTCGATCTTCGTGGAAAGATGGATCGTGTTGATTTAGCTAAAGTAAATAACCGCGTTTTAGGAGAGGTAATTGATTATAAATCTTCTGCTAAGAAATTTGATTTAGGTTTATTTGCAAATGGAATTTCAATGCAGATGATTTCTTATCTTGAAGTTTTAAAAAAGAATAATAAGTTTTTTGCTCAAGGTAAAGATTTAGACGTTTTAGGTGCCTTTTACCAGAATATAACTAGTAGCTTAGATCGTTTAAGTAGCGACAAAATGATCTTAAGTAACTATCAAATTAAGGACTTAATCAAAGAAAGCACTAAGAAATTAATGTATAACGGAATTTTAATCGCAGATGAAGAAATGCTTGATTTGATTGAACCAGGAATGGAAAAGGATCGAGCAACTTCTGAGCTATATAATAGTGTTAAGCGAAAAGCAAACGGTGATATTAGTTGGCCACGAAATCAAAGCTTTACTCCTGATCAACTTGAATTATTGTTAGCTTATAATTCTTACC
This sequence comes from uncultured Lactobacillus sp., assembly GCA_947641735.1. Taxonomy (GTDB): domain Bacteria; phylum Bacillota; class Bacilli; order Lactobacillales; family Lactobacillaceae; genus Lactobacillus. The sequence continues at coordinate 7,207 of CANRQR010000005.1, read as the reverse complement.
TAATTAAAAATGCAGGTAGTGAGATTTTATCAGGTAAGATTAAACTTGATCCTTACGCTTATGGTCAACAGACATCCCTTACTTATTCTGACTTTAAAGATATCTTCTTTTTTGATGCCATGTTAAAAGAAAATAATTACCATAAAATTAAAGCAATTGATAAAAAGACCTTATTGAACTTAATTAAAGAAAAACTAAATTTGGATGGTGATGAATAAGTGACAAATTTTACTAGAGAACAAAATCAAGCCATTAATGATCATGGAAGAGATATCTTAGTTTCTGCATCTGCTGGATCTGGTAAAACTACAGTTTTGGTTGAACGAGTTTTAAGACGTATTCTTTCAGGTACGCCAGTTTCATCGCTTTTAATCATTACGTTTACAAAAGCTGCTGCTCGTGAGATGAAGGAGCGTATTAAACAAAAAATAAGTGATCAGCTTGAAATAGAACCTGACAATCAGTTTTTAAGAAATCAATTATTAGACATTGATACCGCTAATATTTCAACGATCGATTCTTTTTGTTTAGACGTAATTAGACGCTTTTATTATGTTATTGATCTTGATCCACGATTTAGTGTTTTGACCGATGAAACACAAGCTGAACTTTTAAAAGAGCGTGCATTGCGTGAGATAGAAAGTGAATATTTGGAAGAGGATAATCAGGACTTTCAAGACTTTTATGATAATTTTTCAGGCGATCGAGACGCAGAAGGTGCTAGAAACTTATTGTTGCAACTTTATAACACTGCCACTTCTGAACCCAACTATGAGAATTTTCTTAATAACTTAGCAAATTATTACCATGTAGAAGATAAGTTAGTTGAATCTTCATTATGGCAAACACAAATAAAACCTTTGCTGATCAAAGAAGTCAGTGATTTGAAAGATGAGGTTAAAAAGTTATTTACTTTTCCAGAAATAGATGGAGCCGATTTAAGTAAGGTAAAAGAAAATTATGATATATTTGCTAATAGATTAGATGAATTTTTAAAAGCTTTAAAAGATGATTGTTCTTATAACGAAATTCGTGTTAGCCTGATGAACTGTAAATTTGAAAAAACTGTTCGAAAATCAAAAAAGTGGTCAGAAGATAGTATTGCCGTTTATCAAGAAAGTCAAGATCTAAAATCAGATTTGAATGATCAATTAAAGAAGATTTTTGCTAGTTTTTTTGTAGTAGAGGAAAAAGAGCAAATAAAAGTTCTCAAGAAGTCTGAAAAGCTAGTTGAAACGATTATAGGAGTAGAGAAGAAACTTATTAAAAAATTTAGTCAATTAAAAAGAGAGCAGAATTTAATTGATTATAGTGATATGGAACAGTTTGCTTTTAATATTCTAACTACTGATACCTCTAATGCACATCTTGCGCGAGAATATTATCAAGAAAAATTCAATGAGATTTTGATTGATGAATATCAGGATGTGAATGCTCTGCAAGAAAATATCATTAGGGCTATCAAGAAAAAAGGACAGAACACTTTATTTATGGTTGGGGATGTGAAGCAGTCAATATATAGTTTTAGACAAGCACGTCCTGATCTATTTTTGAGTAAATACCATGCTTACGGACAAGATGAAAATAGTGAACGAATTGTTTTAGCAGATAATTTCAGGTCAACAAAGAGAGTAACCGAGACAGTTAATGTACTATTTGATCCAATTTTAACAACGAATTTTGGTGGAATAGATTATAAAAAAGAAGGTCAATTGCAATTTGGTGCTGATTATTATCCTGCTGATTTACCAACAGCAAGTGAATATATTTTCAGTGATAAGAAGCGTACACAATCTGCTTATGAGGAGAAATATGGGGATGAAATAGATTTTAGCGAAATTCAGATGGTTATTGCTAGAATCAAACAATTAAAGAAAGAAAATTTTCAAATTTGGGATCGAAGAACTCAGCTTAAGCGTCCTCTGGAGTACTCTGACATTGCTATTATTACACGAACTAGAAGCGACAACTTACAAGTAATGCAGGAGTTTGCAAAAGCTGATTTACCATTATTTGTTACTGATGCTCAAAACTATTTTCAAACTTTTGAGTTAATCATGATTATGAATTATTTAAGATTAATTGATAATCCCCAACAAGATATTCCTCTAGTAGCAGTTTTAAGATCACCGCTTTTTAATTTTAAAGAACCTGAACTCGCCCAAATTCGAGTTAAAAGCAGAAGTGGTAATTTCTATACTGCGTTAGCAAGTTTTGCTTCAGTTAATTCTGATCTTGGTAAAAAATGTAAAGGATTTTTACAACAGCTTGAAACTTTAAGAAGTTTTGCGGCAACGCATAGAATTTCTGAATTAATTTGGAGTATTTATGAAAAAACACATCTATTAGAGATCGTTACAGGATTGCCAAATGGGCAACAACGTAGAGTTAATCTGGAATCTTTGTATGAAAGAGCAACTTCTTATGAAAGTGCAGGGTTTAAAGGGTTATATCAGTTTATTAGCTTTATTGAAAGAATGAGAAAAAATCAGAAAGATTTAGCTCAACCACTTTTAAGTGATAAGGCAGATAACGCTGTAAAATTAATGACAATACATGCATCTAAAGGATTAGAATTTCCAGTTGTTTTTGTTATGGGTTTAGGCCATAAATATCAAACTAGGGATTTAAGTGGTAATTTTACTATCGGTAAAGATTCGCTAGGCCTGACAGTAAAGGAAAAAGATTATCGCATTGATTCTTTGGTTAAGTCTGTTGTCGATGTAGAGAAGCGACAACAAATGCTGGAAGAAGAAGCAAGAATTCTGTACGTTGGTTTAACTAGAGCGCAGCAGAAATTAATTTTGGTTGCAAGTGTTAATGATCTTGAAAGCAAACAGAAGAAATGGTTAAGTGAAATTGATCAACGCACTAATACTCTGCCTTTGGTTAAAAAAATTAATGCTCAATCTCCTTTAGACTTTTTAGGACCAAAATTAGAACAAAAGCATGAATTTGATCAAAAAATTGATGATATGACTTTGGCATTAGAAGAACAAGATAGATTATATTATTTGAAATTTAATCTTGATTTTAAGTTAGAAGAGATAAGGGCCCATAATGAGGATACTCAAGAGTTAAGTTCTAAAATAAACACAGTAGTTAAAGATCTTTATGACTTTCATTATCCATTTTGGGATGCAACAAAAACGACGGCTTATCAATCAGTTTCTGAAATAAAAAAGGTTTTCAATGATCCGATGGACACCGAACTTGAAAACTCAAGATTGATTTCCTCAAGTAATCGCTATCTACAACCAATTGATGAAACGCCTACTTTTTTAGAAGAACAGAAGTTTACTGGAGCAGAAATTGGTACCGCAATGCACTTGGTTTTACAATATTATAATTATGAAGGCAGTAAAAACGAGAAAAATCTAGAAGAAGAGATCAAAAAGCTTGTTGAACTAGGTAAGCTAAATCCACTAATGGTACCTTATTTATCTAAAGACGCTTTAAATTGGTTTGTAATGAGTGAGTTCGCTAAAGATTTTTGGAAAAAACCAACTAACCTACATCGAGAAAGTCAGTTTTCTAGTTTAGTTAATGCGAGTGAATTATTTAATAACTTCTCCGATCCTGCGGCAAAAATTTTAGTCCACGGGACAGTAGATGGATATTTTGAAACAGATGAAGGACTGATTTTGTTTGATTACAAGACTGACTTTGTTGATAAAAAGCATGAAGAACAAGCAATCAAAAAAATTAAGCAAAAATATACTGGTCAATTGCGTTTATATGAACAAGCCTTAAATGAAATGACGGATAGTAAAAAGGTTATAGGAAAATATTTAATTTTGCTTGACGCAAAGAAAGTAGTCCCAGTAGACTAGAGACAGAATAGAAGGGAGATTATTATGAAAAAAGCCTTTACAGATGATGTTTTTGCTGTGGTCGATTTAGAAACTACAGGCACGCAACGTAACCAAGGCGATCATATTATTCAATTTGGTTGTGCGATCATCAAAAAGCGTAAGGTAGTAAAAACATATTCATTCTTAATCAATCCTCATCGTGAGATCCCTCCTGCTGTTGAAAATTTAACTCATATTAGTAATGAAGATGTAACTGACGCTCATGATTTTCGTTATTATGCGCCTAAAATTCGTAAAATTTTAGAAAACACGATTTTTGTTGCTCATAATGTAAATTTCGATCTTCCATTTCTAAACTATGAACTAGTTAGTGCAGGATTAGAGCCTTTCACTGGAAAAGCAATTGATACAGTTGAATTAGCCCAAATTGCTTTTCCAACTTTTCCTTCGTATAAATTAAGAGACCTGACTAGTCGCTTAAAAATTAAACATTTGAATCCTCACCGCGCTGACTCAGATGCCTTAGTGACGGCTAAATTATTATTAAAAGTAATTAAAAAGTTGGAAAATCTTCCTCAGGCGACTCTTAATACTTTAACGTCATTGTCAAAAGGACTTTTAAGAGACACAGATTATATTTTTTATGAAATAGGTCAGGTTGCTCGTCAAACAAAAAGGCCATTAGACAAAGATCTGATTCAGGTAAAGCATTTGATTTTAAAACGGCAAAATATAGCTGTTCGTAATAATGAAGCTGTAACTAAGGGCTCATTTCCTCAAAGTGACGATGAAAAGAAGGAGTTGTTCAAGAAGCACCTACGTTTTAGGCGTGGTCAAGTTAGTTTAATTAATAGACTACATGACTTTGTATATAGCGATTCTGATGATTCATTAGTTGTTGAAGCGCCTAATGGGAGTGGAAAAACTTTTAGTTATTTGATGGCATATGCCTATGAGCTTTATTCTGGTCGAAAATTAGTAGTAGCTACCCCAACTAAGGTTTTACAAGAACAAATTTTAAAGCAAGAAGTTCCGCAACTTTTAAGAATTACGCATCTAGATTTAGATGCTCAAATTGTTAAATCAAGTAGTCATTATCTAGATTTAGATGGTTTCTATAATTCTCTTTATCAAACTGATAATCCTATTCAGCAAACATTAATCCTGCAAATGGGGATATTAATTTGGCTAACTGAGACTGAAACTGGTGACTTAGACGAATTACAATTAACTAATTATCAAGCTCCATTATTTACGTCAATTGAACATCCTGGAGATGCGAGAATTGGAACAGCTTTTGCAGACTATGATTTTTGGAATTTAGCTCGCAGTCGTCAAGAACAAGCAGATATTTTAATTACCAATCATGCTTATCTTGCTAATCATTATATGGATTCAATTTGGGGACAAAATCCATTTCTAGTAGTTGATGAAGCCCACCGATTTGTAGAAAATGTTGCAAGTTCTAGAAATGATTCGCTGCAATTTGAAAGTTTTTGGGGTATGTGCAGTCACTTACGTAATTTACTTTTTTATGCTGATGATAGTGCTAAGGTTAGGTTTGGAAATAAATTAGAATTCAAGTTAATTCTAGATAAACTGGAAGATCATACTACCGATTTAATTCATGCCATAAATAATGTTCAGAATGCACTTTATGACAATCGACGTTTTGCGACAAGTAGGGAAGAAAAACGCCAAAATGCTATCAGCTTAGGTTTTCAAGGTAAAGATTTATTCAGGGACATCCCTCAATTTAGGCATTTGTTAAATCAAATGCAGGATAATATCGAATTAGTACGCCAAGAAACAAATCAAATTTTATTTTTACTTTATCATCAACAAAAGAATTTATTGACTAGTGATGATGTTTTAATAAAAGATTTGCAAGATGAAGTTGATCATCTCGATTATTATTCAGAACAGAATTACTTATTGCTAGATCAACTAAGTGAACCTAAAAAACTAGATCATAAGGGCTTTGTCTTGGAAATAAGTAATAAAGACGATCCTTTGTCTACAAATTTAACTTGGTTAATGCTTGATCCTGAAGAGGAAGTTCAACAACTATATCATTATTTCAACAAAAAATTATTTATTTCGGCTACTTTAGCAGAACAAGATAATTTCTCTTACACAATTAAAAATTTATATTTAGATCCTAAAAAGACACTAACTTATCGAGCAAAACCCTCTTTTAAAGTAGAAAAGCATTTAAAAGTTTATGCTCTTTCTGATATTAATGCTCCTGAAAATCCAAATAGTCCTGAATATGAAGAATTTGTAAGTAATTTGCTGACTAAAATTAAAAATTATGATCATATTTTAGTATTATTTACAAACTTAGATGTGATTAGAGACGTCTTTAGTAGATTAAGTGAAGATACTGATACTTTGAAGGATTATGAAATTTTAGCTCAAGGATTAACTGGTTCTAACGAAAAAATAGCTAAACGATTCGGAATAGCAGAAAAAGCGATATTACTTGGAGCAAATAGTTTTTGGGAGGGAATAGACTTTAAGCACAATGGTGTTGATTTAGCTATTGTTACGCGTCTTCCATTTGAATCGCCTGATCAGCCAGAAGTAAAACTACGAACTGAGTCGTTGAAAAAAAAGATAGGAGCCGATAAAATTTTTGATGCTGACACTCTTCCGCGTGCCATTTTACGATTTAGACAGGGATGTGGTAGATTGATTAGAAATGAACGTGATCATGGGACCTTTGTGGTTTTAGATCAACGTGTTTGGAATAAGTCATATGGTGAACAATTTTTAGCAGGTCTTCCTGTAAGTGCTAAAAAGGTAAGCCAGCAGCAATTACTAAATATTTTAAGGAATAGCAAACAAAATGAATAAATATGTGAAAAAGAGTCTTAAAATTACAGGAATTGTAGTCGGAGTAGCTGCAGTAATTTATTTATTTATCTGTATTATTTTTTACTTTGCAACTAAACCTATGAGCGATAGTATTAAGCAAACAAATGATATTGCCCTTCAAAAAACGCCAATTACAACAATTACTAAAAATTATCATCTAAGTCGCAGCGTTGAAAGTAATAGCTTAGTCGGTACTAGTAAAAAAGGTAAAAAGTATTACTTTATCTATCTTCCTCATAGCAAAAAAGCCTATCTTTACCAAGCAAGTAAAGGTAAAAGTGAAGAACAAATAAAGGAAATTTTTAATGACGCTCATCCAGGGCACAGTAAAGTTAAGTGTGAACTAGGCTGGTATAAAGGAGTACCTGTATGGGAAATAACGTATAAAAAGGAAAATGGAAATTATGGGTATATTATTTACGACTTCAAAACTGGAAAAGAATTAGTCTATGCAGACAATTTATAAATTTGTTAAACTAAAGAGTGATTTTTTAGTATAATAAAATTAAATT